>CAZMNI010000021.1:6121-16291 GCA_964567615.1 uncultured Chryseobacterium sp. | reverse complement strand
TCCACCTCGCGGAATGCAAGTTCCACCACCACGCAGGCCAAAAATCGAGCATCCAGGTTCCCCTCTACTTCCGCTCGCGCCTCGTCGACGTTGCCGAGCGCCGCACAGCTCTCGGACTCCCCGGTACACTGACCGGTTGGGTGGTGACGAACACCCGGCTGAGCACCGAAGCCCTGCACTATGCGGCGTGCATCGGGCTGCGGGCATTGGACTGGGATTCACCAGATGGCAACGGGCTCCGTGAGCGCATCGATCGCCATCATCTGCATCCCGTAACCTGCCTGAGCTCCCTCAACCGCATGGAAAAGGACCGACTAATCGCGGGAGGAACGGTCCTGTGCGCCGAGGTCTCGGAACGCGTGCTGCTGGAACGCCGCATCGATCCGCGGAAAATTCCGGGGATTCTCAGTGAGTGCAAGGACCTCGCTCGGAACGGTTTGCGTCACTGAACCGCTGACACACCCGCAGTGCTCCCGGTAGTCGACGTCCCCAATCGGCCTCGAAGTGGCGTGCGCCCTGTTCGATGAAGAGGGTAAAGCAGGTGCCTTCCGGACAGCCCAGCTCGGGCAGCCGAGCCACCATCGCATCCACTCCCGGCTGCAATTCGGCTTCGAGTTCTTCTGTGCCGTTGTCGATGTAGAAGTGGGTGCGCTCAGGCGCAGGCCCCTGCAACCCCGCCGGGTAGTCGAAGTTCAGGTACTTGAACGCGGGCGACATGCAAATCGCTGCGCCATACACTTCCGGGTGTTCCCATGCCAGCATGAAACTGACCAAGCCCCCCATCGAGGCCCCGCCCACCCAGCGCTTTTCAGGTGCATCCACCGTGCGGTACGTGGCGTCGATGAACTCCCGCAACGGGCCGGCGAACCACGCGCGGTAGGCGGTTCCATTTTGCCCGGGCGCATACTCGGTCCGGCGAAGGGGGGAATTGTCCACCCCGACGACAATCATGGACGCCAACTCACCAGAACCCATGAGACTTGCCACCGCTTCGTCGGCAGACCATTCGGTACCGAAGCTGCTGCGGGCGGGGTCGAATACATTTTGGCCGTCGTGGAGGTAAATCACGCCGAAACGCTCTTCGGGATGGTTGTCATAACATTCTGGCAACCAAACGGTCACCCTGCGCATAGGCAGGCCTTCCGGCCCGAGTTCTTCATGAACGACACACCGACCGCCGGCCGAAGCTGTTCCGGCCACAACTCCCAGAAAGACAGCGAAGAAAAGCAAACGCATGGCGTGAAATTAACCGAAGATTCAGGCGAGAAAGTACCGCAAGCTGACGGTGGCAGGCAATCGTTCCGGAAAGGTGCGGCTCGATGCCTCAACGATCTCGAGACCCGCTTCACCGGCCAACGTGTCGAACACCGGAATTTCTACGATGTACTGGTCGGTAAGTCCGTGGGTTGCATCGTATGCCGTGGCGGGCATCCGGCCTAACCGTTCTGCCGCCTGGGCTGGGGTGACCGTATGCAATTCGATGACGAGCAGCCCGTGGCGGGCAACGTAAGGTGCCCACCGCAGAAAATGCTCCAGCAGGCTCTGCTCCACGTCACGCAGCAGCAGCCGTTCCCCCCGGAAGGCAAAAGCGCCCGTGCCCATCGGCAGACGCAAGCGGTCCGAAATGGGCCGGTTGTACACCCGGTTGTGGTCGAGGAAGGACCGGACGTTGAGCATGTCGCTGAGCCGCAATCCGTGCAACTCCCAGAGGTCCACGGCGAGGGAATCCGGATCGCCGATGTCCCCGCGCAAGAAACTGCCGCGCACGCCTTTTGCCTGGAAATGCGCCGCTGTGGCCACCAGAGCTTCTTGGTGGTAATCCGCACCCACGAGCTTCAAGGGATGTTCGACCAAATGCCGCCCGCGCAGGGTCCGTGTGCGAATGACCTCTTCCAAATGCAGCAGCAAAGCCCCGTTCCCGCACCCCATGTCGCATATTCCCACCGGCTGGAATTCAATCGGTTCGTTGAAGATGCGTTCGATCACCTCGTCGAAAAATCGGAAGTAGGCACCGTGCGCTCCACCGGACCCCCAGACATTCAAGGTGCGGTCCACATGGATTTCAGAATCTCCCGGTGCAACGCGCCAGAGGTGGTGCCCGTCGCCGAACAGCAGCTCCTCCGACCACACCAAGGTGCGGATGTACGATGTCGTCACACCGTATGCGGCCGCGCGCGACACGAAGAACAAACCGGTAGCGGTGAGTTCACCACGCACCTCCCACCCCAGTTTGTTTGCCACGCGGTGCCACGCATCCTCCACAGACGGGTGGAACGTGGACACCACCCGGGCACATGCAGCAGCGTTCTTCACCGGCGCCGTTCCGTGCGCAAAGCCCAACAACACGAGCCATGGGGCCGCAATCGCGCCTTCCAAATGCACCCGGACCTTGCCCGCGACGGGGTGGTCCTGATCCAGCAGCGCATGGGCCTCCAACGCCGCCTCCAACGCTTCCCGGCTCGCCCCGTCCAGCGGCTCGTCGGTCCGGTTCCAGATGCCCTCGGCATGCATCAACCAGGCACGTCCCGTCGCGTACGCACCGGACAAGTCGATCCATGCTTCCCATGCGGCCTCTGGATTTGCCCGGTAGAAGACCCGGTCATCGGCCCTGCTGGCTTTGAGGATGCCTTGGCTTGCGAGCATCCGCAGGGCAACATTCAAGTAGCCCGCATTCGCGGAGTAGCCGTCGGCCAAATCGTCCACGTCACCGCCGGCCTCCACCACTTCTTGCACCACACCCCGGTCCAGGACAGGCGGCAGCACCCCGCACAGCGCGAGCCCATCGAGGTGCTCGAAGAGCTTCCCGCGCAATTCCACCTCCCGCAACCGTGAAAACGCATCTGACGCCATCGGGTCTAAGGTGCAACCGGAACCGGCAGCGGAGCGCATCCAGAAGCGAAGATTTCCATAGTAGCCGGGGGAAAACCGAACTTCGTCCCATGGATGCTCTTGAAGCTGCGATTGACCAAATGCTCGAAAGCGACGTGGCAGTGCTGGACGGCTGGATCGACGGTTCAGTGCTCGACGCGTTGTATGCCCAGCTCCTCGCCCTTGAACAGGCCGGAGATTTGGCACCTGCGGGAATCGGCCGAGGGCACGACAAATCCGTGCAATCCGAAATCCGATCTGACCTGACCCGGTGGTGGGCCGATCCGCCCGAACATGTTGCAGAATTGCTGTACCTCTCCTGCATTCGCGCACTGTCGGACCGCATCAACCGCATCTGTTTTGCGGGGATTTCATCAGAAGAATTGCTGTACGCCAGTTACCCGGAGGGTGCCTTTTACCGCCGCCACCTCGATCGGTTCTCGTCGGATTCATCCCGGAAAATCTCCGTCATCACGTACTTGAATCGCGGATGGAATCCCGCAGAAGACGGCGGTGAATTCGTCGCTTACACGCCAAACGGTCCGGTGCACGTGGCACCTGTTTGGGGCAGAACGGTCTTTTTTCGAAGCGAGGTCTTAGAACACGAGGTGCTGCCCGCCCGACGTTGCCGTAGGAGTGTCACGGGGTGGCTGCGTTGAATTCAGTACCCGTAGGGATCGTGCGGGTCTGGTGCTTCGGTATCCGCGTTGAAGGACTCCGAAAGCCCGCGCTCTGTCCCGTCGTCTTCCGTGTCGAGGAAATCCTGCATTTCCACGAAGCGGTCCAGCCGACTCGGAACCCGTACGCTCACCACAAGAGGAGGCATCGTGGCTACGTGCTGCACGCCTTCCGGCGCCACCACCACGAGTCCGGCAGCACAAAGTCGGCGCCACGTTTTTTCGACAGAAATCGATTCGGCTTCCGAAGCGCCTGTCCGGCGACGCCATGCAGCTGCGGCCTGCGGAAAGTCCTCGAAGGGCATTTGGCTCAGCAACTCCACAATGGGCCCGCTCACCCGGTAAAACAGCCCGGTCGTCAACTGAGATACCACATAGCCCTCGCCGTCTAACTCGGGGCGCGCGTAAGGATGCCAAGCGTATGCCATGCGTCGACCTACGCAGCGAAGCGAAAACAGGTTACATCCGGCCCTTTGCGTTTTCGGTGCTTCGAGGGAAAGAAATCCGTAATTTTGCGGCGGAAAAGTGCCAGAGTGGTCGATCGGGCCTGACTCGAAATCAGGTGTACCTTCACGGGTACCGGGGGTTCGAATCCCTCCTTTTCCGCACCGCGCTCGGGCCCCACACCGAAGCGCACCCAACCGGCCCACCAGGGCCGGTTTTTTTGCGCCCAACCGCGCCGCCGGGCCACGCACGGGCGGCGAGAAAAGGGCGCAAAAAGCCCGCCGCATGCGCAGCGTGCGGCGGGAAGGTGCGCTAAGTTTGGCCCATGCAAGCCCTCCTCCTCCCCTTTCTGATCGGATCCCTGAACGCCCCGGTGGACAGCTTCCCCACCCCC
Organism: uncultured Chryseobacterium sp.; assembly: GCA_964567615.1. Lineage (GTDB taxonomy): Bacteria > Bacteroidota > Bacteroidia > Flavobacteriales_D > Sanyastnellaceae > CAMCYM01. The sequence goes on along the minus strand of CAZMNI010000021.1, from coordinate 11,908 downwards.
GAAATTCCAGCACTGGTAGCCATGTGCGGCGGCCAACCCGGATTTGAGGCACAACAAAAGTGCTCTGACGAGAAAATCATGGAGCACCTGCAGCGGAACATCTCCTACCCGGAAATCTGCAAAGAATTAGGCATCGAAGGCACCGTGATCATCCAATTCACCGTCGGCGTGGATGGCTTTCCCTACGATGTTGAAGTGCTCCGCGAGGTGCACCCCGCCATCGATGCGGAGGCGCGCCGCGTCATCGACAGCATGCCCATCTTCCTGCCTGCCCGGATCAACAACGAGTTTGTCCCTTCACGCCTGACCTTGCCCATCAGGTTCTTGCTGAAGTGAGTGGATGCCGGCCGGTTCGATGTGAACGAGTACCTGCGCCACCTCCGGGAAGGCCGCACAGACGGCATCTGAAATGCGGTGAGCGATTTCATGGCCCTCGGTGACCGTCATCTCCCCGTCCACTTCGGCGTGCAAATCGACGTGAAAGCGCATGCCGGCCTTGCGTACAAAGCATTTTTCCGTACCTGCCACGCCTGAGACAGATTCTGCAGTTTCACGGATGGCGGCAATCATGTCGTCGTGGACGTGTTCGTCCATGAGTTCGCCCAGTGCCGGTCGGAAGATGCCCCACGCGTTGTACAGGATGAACACCGAGGCGAACAACGCTGCCCAGTCGTCTGCCTCCTCAAACCCCGGACCGAGGAGCAATGCCGCAGTGATGCCTGCAAAAGCCGCCACCGAAGTGATGGCATCGCTGCGGTGGTGCCAGGCATCGGCGGCGAGGGCCGAGCTGCCCGTCTCGCGGCTGCGGCGAATCACCCAGCGGTACGAGCCCTCCTTCCAAAGGATGATGGCCGCCAACACGCCGAGGGTCCACGGTTCAGGCGGTGCATGCGGCGTGCGGATGTGCACGATGGCCTCGTGGGCGATGAACACGGCGGAGGCGATGAGGAAGCCGACCACCAGAAACGTGATCAGCGGCTCCAGCCGGCCGTGGCCGTAGGGGTGGTTCTTGTCGGCGGGCCGCGCCGCGTACCGCAGCCCGGCCCAAACGAGCAACGAAGCACCGATGTCCGTCGTCGACTCGATTGCATCGGCCACCAGTGCGTACGAATTGCCGAAGATGCCCGCAATCCACTTCACCCCGGCGAGCAAGATGTTGCCCACGACGCTGAACCGCGTAGCGGCCAGAGCCTGCTCGATCCGGGTTTCCATGCGCCGAAGCTACGGGCCCGCGATGTAAGAAGGAACGCCCCTGTGCATCTTACGGACATGAAACACCTCTTCGCCTTCGCGTGCTTCCTCGCCGCCTTCGCGTCCGTCAGCGGCCAACTCTTCTACCGCATCACCCCGCCGGGCGGGCAGGCTTCGTACTTGCTCGGCACCATGCACCTCGTGCCGGAGGACCGGTTGCAGTTCTCCCCTGCTGTGGAAGATGCCCTCGCTGGAAGCCAGGTCCTGTACCTCGAGGTAGATCCGGACATCCCGCTGTCAGAGCAAGTGGCGCTGGCGAGCAAGGTCATGATGGACCCCCCGCTTCAGGACCGTGTAACTCCAGAACTCTATGCCCGGCTCGAGCAAGAGGCACGGGACCTCGGCGTAAAGCCGAAGAAGTTTGCCCGACTCGGTCGGCTGATGCCGTTGTTCATGGTGCCCGCCGTGCTGCAGATGGGCTTGGACGACGCGGTTGCGGTGGATTTGGAGCTGCGGGACGCAGCAAACAAGCAGAAGAAATTGATCAACGGTCTGGAAACCTTGGCGTTCCAAATGGACCTCATGCGCAGCTTCTCGCTCGAAGATCAGCTCGCCATGCTGCAGGATCCGGACGTTTTCGGCAAGGCCGCCTTCGAACGCATGGTCGACCTCTACTTCGCCGAAGACCTTGAAGGACTGCGCAAGATGACGGAAGAAGAGATGATCGACCTGCCAGATTTCAACCGACGCTTGCTCGACGACCGCAACCGGTCGTGGATTCCGGTCATGTCGAAAGCATCCGCAGTGCTGCCCGCCTTCTATGCCGTGGGAGCGGCCCATCTCCCGGGTCCCGCTGGGGTTTTGGCCCTGCTCAGGGATGCCGGCTGGAAGGTTGAAACGATGCCCCCGGCCTTCGTGCGGTGAACGCTCAAGTCGTCCGCGGTGCGAGCAACGAGGCGACGATGGACCCCACAAGCAGGGCCCCCACGACGCTCAAGCTCACCTGTGAAGGCACATGCACGATCGGCGCAAGGACCATCTTCACGCCGATGAATGCGAGGATGAGGGCCAGACCGTACTTGAGCCGGGCAAAGCGGTCCTGCGAGTTTGCAAGCAAGAAATACAGCGACCGCAGTCCGAGGATGGCAAAGATGTTCGAGGTATACAGGATGAACGGGTCGTTCGGCGCGATGGCGAAGATGGCGGGAATGGAATCGATGGCAAACAGGAGGTCCGTGAACTCCACCACTGCAACGACCACAAGCAGCGGGGTTGCGACCCGGATGCCGTTTTCTACCGTGAAGAAGCGGTCACCATCGAAGTGCTCCGAGACACGGAAAAAGCGGTGAACTAAGCGGGCTCCGGGACTTTTTGCAAAGTCCTTTTCCCCGTCGTCCTCGGTCGAGGCAAACCACGACTTCCACCCGGCGGCGATAAGCACCAGCCCGAAAATCGTCAGCAACACGTTGACCTTCAGCACATGATCACCTACAGAAAACTCCGGCAGGTAGGTAAGCCGGATGAGCTCCACGCCCGAGAAGATGAACACCGCACGCATCACAATAGCCCCTAAAATACCGTAGAACAGCACTTTGTGCTGCACTTCAGGAGCCACATTGAAGAAGTGGAAGACGAGGAGAAACACGAAGAGGTTGTCCACCGAGAGCGCCTTCTCAATCCAGTAGGCCGATTGAAATTGCGCAAAGGACTCGGCACCCATCACCTTGTAAATCAAACCACTGAACACCATTGAAAGGCCGATCCACACGGCACTCCACACCAGCGCCTCCTTGTTCGAAATCGCCTTGCTGCCCCGGTGAAAAACCCCGAGATCCAACGCGAGCAGAACCACCACCACCGCCCCAAACCCGGCGAGCAAACCCGGGTGCTGCATTAAGCTTTCCATTCGTGCGCCAAAACTACCGACACACCGTTTAGTTTCGCCTTCCGTCATGCGGTTGCTCTGGCTTTTTTTGTGCGCGGGTGCGGTGCTGCAAAGCGGTGCGGCCGGGACGGCGGTGCCGGATACCACACGGCTGACGACGTGGGAACTGCTCGACACCTCTGGGGTGGCGCGTGCGGTGGAGGTTCCGGGGACCGTGCATGGCCAGCTCGGGCTGCGTCCCTTCGATGGGATGCGGGAGCCGGAGTATGCGTGGGTGGAGGAGCGGGACTGGTCGTACCGATGTGAATTTGAGGCGGTTCCGGAGCGGTTTGCGCAGTGGGACCTCGTGTTCCATGGGCTGGACACGTATGCGACTGTGGTGCTGAACGGGACCGTGATCCTCGAGGCGGACAACGCGCACAGGACGTGGCGGGCGGAGGATGTGGACCTGCTGCCGATGAACGAGTTGCGGGTGGAGTTTCGCCCCACCGTGGCGGAGGGCCAGCGTCGGCTCGATGCGCTGAAGTCGCCGGTGCCGCTGTCGAACGAGCCGCGGCCGAAGGGGCGCCAAACGTCCGGCGTGACCCGCAAGCCGCAGTTCCAGTTCGGGTGGGACTGGGGACCGCGGCTCGTGGGTGCGGGCATCACCGGACCCGTCGAACTGGTGGGGCTGGACGGCCCCTACCTCGAAGGGGTGGCATTTGTGCCGGTCGAGGAGCTGAAGGTCCTCGAAGGGACAGCGACCTACCGCTGCATCGCCGAGCTCGGCGGCATCGGACTGGACGAGCCGATGACCGTTGCATGGAGCGCGGGATCCGGACCGCCCTGCACCGCGACGGGGACGGGCAACCGACTCGAGGCCGTCTGCACCTTCCGGGACGTGGAGCGGTGGTGGCCACGGGGTGCGGGCCCGCAGGAACTCACCGAGGTGACCACAACGCTCGTCCGTGGGGCCGACACCTTGGATGGCAGAACCGACCGGCTGGGCGTGCGGACGCTTTTTTTGCGGACCGATGCGGACAGCATCGGAGCAGCGTTTGCATTCGAAGTCAACGGATTGCCTGTGTTTTTGAGGGGGGCAAACGTGGTGCCGCCGGACTTCTTTTTGCCGCGCGGGGACCGCGGGGGCGCGGCCGATTCCGCATGGGTGGCGCTGGTGGACGATGCAGCGGCGGCGGGGTTCAATGCGCTGCGGGTTTGGGGCGGTGGGACCTATCCGCCGGATGCCTTCTTCGACGCGTGCGATGCGGCGGGCGTGCTGGTTTGGCAAGACTTTGCACACGCCTGCACGATGGTTCCGGCCGACCGCGCATGGCGCGAAAACACCCTCGCCGAAGCCCGCGAACATGTCCGCAGGTTGCGGAATCACCCTTCCCTCGCCTTGTGGTGCGGCAACAACGAGTCGCTCACCGGCTGGACCCGCTGGGGCTGGTCGGAAGGGCTCAGCCGGCGCGATTCGACACGCATTGCCGACGCCTACGACCGCCATTTTCACCGGGATTTGCCGTCCGTCGTGGCCGCGCACGGGTGCGGAACCCCTTACTGGCCGTCTTCGCCCAGCGCCGGACCGGGCCTGCCTGAGCGCGAAGGTGCCGGGGACCAACACGCGTGGCGCGTCTGGTTCGATACGCTCACTTTCGCGGCGTACCACGAGCTAGCCGGTCGATTCGTCAGCGAATACGGTGTGCAATCCCTCCCGGGGCGCGCGGCCCTTGCTGCCATGGACTCCGCGCTGCTCGTCGAGGACTGGCGGGGTCCGGCAGGCGAGGTGCTGCGGTTCCGCCAGCGGTCGCGCATGCCGTGGATCGCCCCCGATTTCGACGGTTGGGACATGCTCGACGTGTATTCGAGGCGACTGACCGGGCGGGAAATCAGTGGGTTGCCGCTCGACCTGGCGGTCTACGCGTCCCAAATTACCCACGCAGAAGCCCTCAAGGCCGGAATCACCGGACACCGCCGCCGTGCCCCCTCCACGATGGGCTCGCTTTTTTGGCAACTCAACGACGTTTGGCCGACGGTCTCCTGGTCCACCGTCGATGCGACCGGCACCTGGAAGCTCCCGCACTACGCCGCTGCCGAAGCCGCCGCTCCGCTCACCCTCGCCGTGCACGGCGACGCCCAACAGCTCACGACCACCGTCCTCGGCGACGGCCCCTCCGCCCCCACCGACGGCCGCGGCACCACCCTCGAACTCGTCGCCACCGCGTGGCACGTCGACGGCACCCTCCTCGGTCGGCGGGTCTTCCCGGTCGGCCCCACCTCCTCCGCCCGCCGAGCCTGGTCCACCCCCGCGTGGTCGGACCGGCCCGCCGCAGCCTTCCCCGCCCTCGACACCCTTCCCCACTCCCACTGGGTCTTGCGCTTCGACCTCAACGAAGTCAACCCCGACCGCAGCAAGGTCCGTCGCGCAGAAGCCGGCTGGTCGCCGCTCGCTCCCGGCGAGATGGCTTGGCCCACCTCCGCCCTGTCCCTCACCACCGAACCCGGCCCAGCAGGCACCACCGCACTCGCCGTCCGCTCCCGCACCCCCCAAGCCTTGGTCGGCCTCTTTACGGACGCACCGGGCCGCTTCTCCGAGAACGCGCGCTGGGTTTGGCCCGACCGCACGTGGACCCCATCCTTCCTTCCAGCCAATTCGACTACGGCGCTTCCCGCTTCGGCCTTCCGGGCGTACAGCATCAACGGGATGAAGTGAGGAGGAAGCGAGGCTT
>CAZMNI010000021.1:0-6021 GCA_964567615.1 uncultured Chryseobacterium sp. | reverse complement strand
GAGGTTGGGGTTGGGGGTGAAATCGCGGGGTTACCTGTCCGCACCTCACACTCATCCCTGATTTCGGCGCGCAGCCGCGCCTCATCCCTGTTTCCCGCGGAGCGCCGCGACGTTGCCGTTACTCACACGCCTCCCCGAAGGTTCCGAGGAGGAAAAGCAAATCCGTCACGGTCACGAAGCCGTCGTCGTTGAGGTCGGAAGCACATGCGTCCGAGTTGGCGCAGCCGAAGGCATGAGGCCCCGAAGTCCACTGGATTTTGCCCAAGGGAGTGGTGACATTGAAGACGACGACCGAGGATGCAGGGAAGCCTTCGACCAAACGGTCACCGGTCACGCTCTCGAACCCATAGTCCGTGTCGCGAATGGCAAGTGCGCCCGGCACTTCGAAGACAGGGAAGCCCGTGGTGGCGTCAACGATGGCCCAACCGTTCTCGACCTCCACAAGGGGGTACTCCAGTTCTGGCAACGTGTACTGCGTGAAAGAATTGCCGGCAGGTTCGTCCGTTCCGTTCAACGAAGTGATGAATGGGCCGTCGTACATGCCGTGGAAGCCCTGCTCGACAATGAGGTCTTCAAGCGGCCCGATGCCGATGGAAATGGAACACGGGCCCGTGGTCACTTCCGGAACGAGCCAGTTGCCGGCGAGCAGGTAGGAGATATCGAAGTCGTATTCGAGGGCGAGGTACCAGCAAGAGACGTTTTTGCAAACCTCCTGGATGACCGCGCCGGTCACAGGACAGATTTGGCGCAAACAAATCCTGTGGCCAAATGGCAGCGGTGGCACACACGCGGTCACCGACATCAGCGGAGAAGCAACGGGCTCCGTGGTGGTCCAACTGAAGTCCCACACGAGGTCTTGGCAATCCTCAAGCGGCACACCGTCGGTCAGAATGGTCAGGCCTTTTGTGCATCCTGCGCATTCTGATCCGGCCAAGGAGGCAATGGTAAAATCAAGTCCTTCGATGGGCGGACACGCGGCCGCTTCGACCTCGACACACCGCTCGCGGCGTTCGCTGGGATTGTCGCAACACCAAACGGTCCGGCACACGGTGTGCGTTCCCGGTTCCAGCACAAACGTTGCAATCCCCGTTCCTTCTGCAGGGACCCCGTCAATTTCCCAACCCGAACAATACCCCGAAGCTCCGTAGGTAGGCGATGGGAAGAGCAGACCGACTGCGCGCAACGTAGGCGATTCACCACAACTGTGGATCCATTCCGTTCCAAGCGGGCCCACAAGCGGCAGCACGCAGGGCTCGCTGCATGCAAAAGTGACAGGAAAGGTGGTGGTCACCGCTGTGGTCGCATCCCACACGCAGTGCATCGTCAATGTCACGGTGTAGGTTCCGTCTGCGGCATAGGCATGGGTCACCGTAGGCCCTGCCCCGACTGCACCGTCCCCGAAGTCCCACGAAAACACCATGTCTGCAAGCGGGGTGACGGGAACGCCAGCAGGTGAAGCCGTGAAGGTGGCTTCGCGGGGATCGCAGGACTGAACAAAGGTGGCTGCGTAATTCGGATTGCAGACGGGATAGCCGATTTCTCCGCACGGGATGACCTCTACCGCGGGATCTGTCACGGCCGGCGTTTGGCTGCTGGACGCAAAGAACAGGTCCAAAATCGTCGGACCGGTCTTGATGTCCCAGTTGCTTGTCAGGGTGGTGACGGGCAAGGTCCCAGGATCGCACGACCCGGCGGTACCTGCAAAATTCGAGATGATCCATTCCTGGTCGTGGGAGTTCGGAAGGTACCTGTCTCTCCAAGCGGTGAGCACCACCCCCGTGTCCGCAGCGAGTTCGAGCATGCGCGGGTGAAAGATGTAGGGTTGCTCTGTCGGCCGCATGGCGGCCAAAAAGTCGTTCTGCACCCGCTCACCAGCTCCGCTGACCGGATCGACGCGGTGCACGACGAAGGTTCCCGATGGAACGGGGAAGCCACCGGTTTGGCCCGGCGTGAACATCAAGTGAAAGGGCTGGTTCTCGGTTTTGAAAAAGCTGCCGTTCGGGGTGGTCACCGTCCACGTGTAGTCACTCAAGTAGCCGGCAAGGACGAAGCCGGTGCCGCGGACTTGGGTGTCAAAGGCCTTGGGGACAGCAGCCGACGGCCCGCTGACGTCGACCCGGTAGCCGCTGGTTTGGGCACCGGTTGCCGGATTCAGCTGCCGGATGGCGAAGCACTGCGGACCGAGCTGGTTTGCGATTTGGACAATGGAACTCCCCTGCAGGTGCCCCCCTGCCGTCACCATCCGTGCATTCAATGCAGCAGTCGACAAGTGGGTCGCATGCTTCCACTTCAAGTTCCCGTTGATGTCAATCATCCACGCGAGACCTGCCTGGTCCGGACTGAGATCGTTCGAAGCCCCGTTGCACGAACCGGAAATCAGCACCCCGGTCCCCGGAACATTCAGCACGTGGTTCGTCATGTCCCAATCGTGGCCCGCTGCATTGTAGGAAGTCGAGTTGGTCCCCCGCTGCCACAACGTGCTCAGGGTCGATGAGAAGGCAACCACCCAACCTTCCTTCGCAGTGTTCTTCGCGCCATCGTCGCCGGTCCATCCGGCCGCCACCCACATCGGCAAGTTGTTCATCCCGCTGGGCACATAGGCCACGTGCAGCAAGCGGACATCCGTGTTGTTCGCGGGGGACCACATGGTACCGCTGATCACCGCTCCGGTGGCGGCATCGATGCGCACCGCAAATGCTTTCTCAACGCCGAGTTGCGCACTTTCAGCGCTGCCCACTGCCACAATTTCCGTGCCTGCGGAATTCACTTCAGCGTGGCCGAGGAGGTCAAAATCCCCATAGTCGTACTCCCGTTGCCACACCACTGATCCGTCGGCTGCTTGCCGCTGCAACGTGAAGTTCGTCGTCCCAGAAGCTGCCGTGGGATCCGTGTACAGCGTTGCCCCGACAAGGCGATGACCGGCCCAAGTACCTGGCTGAAGAACAAAGCTGTGGTCCTGGTGTTGAGGCAAGTGGTACGCTTGCTCTGTGGGTTGGGCAAAAACAGCCTGAATGGAAACCACTGAAATGGCACAAAAGGCAGCAAAACCCGAGATAGAACGGCGCATGGCTAAGGGTATTGAGGACCGAAACGATTTGGTTCAGCGAAACATACGCATGAATTTCGGGAAATCCTTTTGAATGTCATGGAATTGTCTGAAGCTGCTGCTGCCCTCCTGCATTCCATGCCCGAGCTTTCCGACGCCGCGCGGGAAAGTCGCATCGGAGCCATCCGCGCGGAGATCGCCGCAACCGGCACCTACACGCACACCGCCGAAGAGTTGACCTTCGGCGCCCGCCTGGCGTGGCGCAACAGCAACCGCTGCATCGGCCGGCACCTGTGGCGCACGCTGCACGTCTTCGATGCCCGGGACGTGCGCACAGCTCCGGAAGTCACCGCCCGCCTCGAATCCCACATCGCCTTTGCCTACAACGGCGGGGACATCCGCTCCGCGATCACGGTGTTTGCGCCGCGCCCGCCGCACCCCGGCCAGGCAGACCTTGTGCGGCTGCGCAACCACCAACTCGTCCGCTATGCCGGATTTCCCGGAGGTTCGGGGACGGTAGGCGACCCGCACAGCCGGGCATTTACCGCGCAGTGCCTCGCCGCAGGCTGGGTGCCGGCGGAGCGGGCCGCGTTCACTCCGCTGCCTTGGATCGTGGCGGTGGATGGGGTCGAGCACGCGCCGGACGATGTGTTCGCGCGGCGCCCGGACCTGCTGAACGAGGTGGCGCTCGAACATCCGGAGTGCCCGGCGGTCGCGCGGCTCGGACTGAAGTGGTACGCGGTGCCGTTCCTAGCGGACATGGCCCTCGTAGTCGGGGGCATCGTGTACCCGTGTGCGCCGTTCAATGGATACTACATGGGAACGGAAATTGGGGCGCGGAACCTCGCGGACCGCGACCGGTACAACGTGCTGCCGCAAGTGGCGGAGGCGCTGGGGATTGCAGTCGGGGACGAGCGAACGCTGTGGCGGGACCGGGCAGTGGTGGAGCTCAACCGGGCCGTGCTCTACAGCTTCGACCGCGCGGGGGTGCGGATCGGCGATCACCACCGGCTTGCGGCGTCGTTTGACGGATTTTGTGCTGCGGAGGAAGCGGCGGGGCGGCGGGTGACGGGGGATTGGGCCTGGTTGACGCCGCCCATCAGCGGGGCGCTGTCGCCGGTGTTTCATCGGACATTCGACCCGAAGGTGGTGGAGCACACGAATTTCTTTTACCAAACGCCCAACGCGCCCGCCCCCACACCCGGTGGCGGGAAGTGCCCGTACCACCTCGGTGCGTGAGTGCGTAGTTTGGGGGCATGATCGGACGCATTGTGCTGTTTGCCGTGCTCAACTTCGGAGCACTGGCGGTGGGTGGGCGGTTTACGGCTGCGGGGGTGGGCTCGCCGTGGTACGACGGACTTGAGAAGGCGCCGTGGACGCCTCCGGGTTGGGTCTTCGGCGCAGCATGGACGGTGGTGATGCTCGGATTCACGTGGTTCATGGCAGCGGTCACCGGGACGGGCTCTGACCGGCGCGCGTGGTGGGCGGCCTACGCTGTGGCATGGGTGCTCAACGTGGCCTGGAATCCGCTGTTTTTCACGGCGCACCGGACGGGCTGGGCGCTGGTGGACATCGCGGCCCTGCTGGGACTGATCGGGGCGATGGCGTGGCACGGGCGATCGGCGCCGGGCGGGGCCGTGCTCGGGGCGGTTCCGTACCTCGTTTGGCTCACGGTCGCCACGTCGTTGAATGCGTATATCGTGATCGCAAATCGATGATTGCGTTGCTGGTAGCGGGCCTGCTGATGGCCGACACGGCGGTGACCGTGGCCGACAACCACCCCCTCCGGTTTACCCCGGACTCCCCTCCTGCGCCGCCGCTGGCAGGCCAAACCCTGGACCACGGCCGCGTCCTGCTCCGAACCCTCTCCCTGCCGCAGTTTGACCGGGAGGTGCGCGCCACGGCCCGGATCACCCTCCGCAGCGCCGGCGACCCCTGGGACAAGTTCGGCTCGCTGTTCCTCCTCCCCCGCGACGGTTCGCCCCCCATCGAACTGCTCCGCTTCATCACCCCCTTCGGCGCCGGCCACTTCAGCGACCACCCGAAGACGGCCTCCCTCCGGCCCGTTTACATCCCGCACTGGGCCGACTCGGTCAGCTGGGAAGCCGACATTTCCCACCTCATTCCCATCCTGCACGGCGACGTCACCCTCGGCCTCCACATCGACACCTGGACCGCCGAAGGCTACACGGTCTCTGCCTCCCTCCACCTCGATCCCTCGCCCCACGCCTGCGCCCCACCCTCCTCCGCAGAAGTGGTTTCTCTCTTCAACTCCACCCCTCTTCTGCCAGGTAACGAGGCCTTCACCGCCTTTGCCGCAGGCCCTGTCGACATCCCCTGGACAGTCTCCGAGCCCCTCCGCTCAGCCCAACTGCGCATCACCACCACGGGCCACGGCGGACACGCGGAAGGCGACGAGTTCATCCCACGCGAGCACATCCTGCGGCTGGACGGCCGCGAAATCGACCGGTGGACGCCCTGGCGCGACGACTGCGCTGCGTTCCGCCGCTTCAACCCCAGCTCAGGGGTTTGGACGGAAGAAACGGTCTGGAAAGGCGATACGATTTCCGAGCGCATCGCCTCGTCCGATTACAGCCGCAGCGGCTGGTGCCCGGGCGCTTCCGTGCCGCCGCGGGTTGTCCCGCTGGGCCCCGTCCCCGCTGGCGCGCATACCCTCACCCTCGAAATCGTCGGCGCCCAACCCTACCGCGAGGGCGAACAGAACTTTTGGAACGTGGCTGTGGAGGTGGAGATGAAGAAATGAGACGACGATGCGCGGCTGCGCGCCGGAATCAGGGATGAGTGTGAGGGATGAGGGGCGCTGCGCAGCTGCGCCGCGGGAAACAGGGATGAGGGGCGCTGCGCGCCGAGATCAGGGATGAGTGTGAGGTGCGGACAAGTAGCCCCGCCATTTCAACCTCAACCTCAACCTCATCCCGCGAGGCGAAGCCTCGCTTGTCCCTCGTCCCGCGAGG
>CAZMNI010000020.1:6912-16530 GCA_964567615.1 uncultured Chryseobacterium sp. | reverse complement strand
AACCCTCGACGCCATCGCAGCGCGGCTCCGGGCCATCCCGCTTGCCCCATGAAGGACCTCAATGTCGTGCTTATGACCACCTCCCCCCGCTGGAACGACCCGGACGGGAGCATTGCGGATGCCGAAGTCCTGCTCGAAGACGCCGAACGCGCGGGCACCCTCGCCTCCGTCGACCTCCTCGTCCTGCCCGAGCTGTGGACTACCGGCTTCACCCTCGAGCCTGCCCACGCCCGCGAGTCGGAAGCGGGTGGCCCAGGACGCTCTGCAATGGCACGTTGGGCCGCGCGGTGGCAGTGCGCAGTCGTGGGCAGCCTTGCGGTGGCAACCGCCGAAGGAACCTACGCGAACCGCATGCACTTCGTGCGCCCAAACGGCTCCGCAACCTGCTACGACAAGCGCCACCTCTTCGGGCTCGGAGGCGAACCCGGTGCCTACCGCCCGGGGCGCGACCGGGTGGAGGTCGAGTGGCGGGGGTGGCGGATCTTGCTCCTGATTTGCTACGACTTGCGCTTCCCCATCTTTTCCCGCAACCTCGGCACCCCGCCCTACGACGCCGTCATCTATTCTGCCTGTTGGCCAGAACCACGCATCCATGCATGGGATACCCTGCTTGCGGCGCGGGCCATCGAAAACCAATGTTATGCCATCGGCGTGAACCGCTGCGGCACCGAGCCGGGCCCCTTGCACTATCCGGGGCATTCCTCGGTTTGGAATCCTCTCGGACAGCGATTGCTCTTTCACTCGTGGCCCCTGCCGCAAATGCTCCGAGGTACGCTTGACTTGGGTGAATTGTGCCAAATCCGATCAGCACTCCCATTTTTACAAGATGCCGATCGGGATTCGTGACCCCTTAACGCCTCGGCGGCGCATTCCATCCGTTCGGATGCTGCCTCAACCGAAAACCCGATTTTTTTGACCACGAATGGCTTCCCCGACCGCGAAGCGACGCTTTTGAAAACGTCAGTTGCAAAGAGAAATACCCGTCTTTGTTTTCTGGATTTCCCCTCCGATTCGGCGCTAGCGGGTTGTAAACATGATCCGTCAACGCACCCGCCCCTTCTCCTGCAGCTGCTACGCTCGCCTCCGTGGCCCGAGATGAATACTCGCTGTCAGAATATGTCGTAGAAATATCATCCAGATAGTCGGTAAACGTAAATCGATAACAAAACTCCGCACCTAACTGCCAACCATCTTGCAAACGCCATTGCGCGCCGATTCCCCACGGAATTGCGACCCCCAAAGGGCTGTAACGCACCCCTTCTGTTGTTTCTGGGCGGAGGTTATGCCAGACTCCTACCACATTCAAAGCCGTATTGATTTCTCGTGCCTGTGGATTTGAGTAGAAACCAGCGAGACCGATAAAACCGTAAAACACCGGAATATTGAACCCAGACTGAAAAGCTTGATTCAAATGCAGGTAGCCCTCAGAGCGGACTGAAGCCTCTATCAAATTGTTCCTGAAGTGCAGGTTACGGGCTCTTCTGGGCCCCGCATTTGTGTGAATGTCATCCCCGGCTATCCCTACGTACTGCAACCCGTAGCGGACGCCCCATCTGCGATCCATTCGATTGAGGGCATACACCCCGACTGTGGTACGAGTTTCTTGAGGTTGCAAATCCCGAATGAAGGGCCGCCCTTCGCCGATTCCATTGCCAATGTCACCGAGGTAGTTGGAAAGGCCAAACACCCCACCAATCGCCGGAACTCCTCCTTGCCCACGCGCATTTTCGATGAGAAAAACCCAAAAAAAGAGACATAAAATTCGAATAATCATTGGCAACGAGACTTGTCGACCGAAGGTACCGAAACAACTGTTCCCAAGCACTGTGTCCTGTGAGATGCCCCCCTTAGGTGAATGCACTCAATCCCGTAATGTCGAGGCCGGTAATCAGCAGGTGGATGTCGTGGGTGCCTTCGTAGGTCACCACCGACTCGAGGTTCATCATGTGGCGCATGATGGGGTACTCGCCGGTGATGCCCATGCCGCCGAGGATTTGGCGCGACTCGCGCGCGACCTCGAGGGCCATGTTCACGTTGTTCCGCTTCGCCATCGAGATCTGGGCAGAGGTCGCGCGGCCTGCGTCGCGCAACTGACCGAGCCGGAACGTAAGCAACTGGGCCTTCGTGATGTCCGTGATCATCTCCGCGAGCTTCTTCTGCTGCAACTGGAACCCGCCGATGGGACGGTCGAATTGTGTCCGCTCCTTCGCATACCGCAGCGCCACGTCGTAGCAATCGAGCGCAGCACCGATGGCGCCCCATGCAATGCCATAGCGGGCGGAATCGAGGCAGCTCAACGGCGCCCCGAGGCCATCCCGGCCGGGCAGGATGTTCGACTTCGGAACCCGGACGTTGTCAAAAATCAACTCGCCGGTATCGGAGGCCCGCAGGCTCCACTTGCCGTGCATCGTCGGAGTGGAGAACCCGGCCATGCCCCGCTCGACGATGATTCCTTTGATCCGGCCCTCTTCGTTTTTCGCCCAAACAACGGCAAGCTGCGCAAACGGCGCATTCGAAATCCACATCTTCGCCCCGTTCAGAATGACATGGTCGCCGTCCTCGCGGAAGTTCGTCGTCATGCCGCCCGGGTTCGACCCGTGGTCGGGTTCCGTCAAGCCGAAACAACCCATCCACTCGCCGCTCGCGAGCTTCGGCAGGAACTTCCGGCGTTGCTCTTCCGAACCGTACTTCCAAATGGGATACATGACCAACGAGCTCTGCACCGAAGCCGTTGAGCGCAGCCCGCTGTCGCACCGTTCGAGTTCCTGCATGAGGATGCCGTAGGCAATTTGGTCCAGGCCTGCTCCCCCGTATTCCGCAGGGATGTAGGGCCCGAACGCACCGATTTCACCGAGGCCTGGCAACAGGTGCTTCGGAAATGAACAGCGCTCAGCAGCATCCTCGATGATGGGGCTGACCTCCTTTTTCACCCAAGCCCGGGCCGTCTCCCGGATCAACTTGTGCTCTTCCGTTAGCAGGTCGTCGAGCAAGTAGTAATCGTGCCCTTGGTACAAATCTGTGCGCATGGTGCAAAGATACGGGGGGCGAGTCCGCCCGCGCCGTTACGCGGCCGTGGATTCGTAAGCTGCGTCCACGAGCAGGCGTCCCCGACGGTATGCGTCCACGGCCAAGGCATCTACACGTTCGTTGCGCGGATCTCCATTGTGGCCCCGGACCCAATGAAACGTCACCTTGTGCCGGTCGTGAACTTTGAGCAACCGCTCCCAGAGGTCCGGATTTTTCTTGTCCTTGTACCCCACCTTGCGCCACTTGCGCACCCAGCCCTTGTTGATGGCGTCAACCACGTACTTCGAATCGGAGTACACGTGCACTTCAAGACCCTCCTTCGTCAACGCTTCAAGCCCCACAATGACCGCTAACAACTCCATGCGGTTGTTCGTAGTAAGCCGGTACCCTTGGCTGATTTCCTTCTCGTATGGGCCGTATTGAAGCAGAACCCCATAGCCTCCAGGACCGGGATTGCCACTCGCCGCGCCATCCGTGTACAGGGTTACGTGTGCCATGTTGCAACTTCCCGTTCCACGACTTGAGGGAAAAACCGGTGTTCGAGCGCCAATACCTTTGCTGCGATGTCCGCCGGTTCATCAGCTTGCCCGAGTGCGGTCGTGGCTTGGAAGAGTATCTCTCCCCGGTCATATTCTGCATTCACCCGGTGGACCGTCATGCCACTTTCCCGCACGCCCGCGGCATGAACCGCCTCATGCACCCGCATGCCGTACATTCCTTGGCCCCCGAAAGCTGGGAGCAGTGAAGGGTGGATGTTGAGCACCTTCCCAGGAAATGCGTCCAGAAAGCGTGCAGGCACATGCACAAGAAAACCCGCCAGCACCACACCTGCAATTCCACGTTGCTTCCACCGTTGCGCCAAGGTGCCATCCACAAGGTCTTCGGTTCGCACCCGCTCCACCTCGTATCCCAATGGCCTGAGACGCCCGTATACCCCCGCCTTCTCCTCCGGTCGATTGCATCCCACCGCAACAATTTCAGCAACTTCAGACTGCGCAAAGTGACGGCAGAGTACCTCGGCATTCGAACCCGAACCCGACGCTAAAACCGCCAACTTTACCCGTCCTTCCTTCACCGTGAGCTGCTGAGGGCGTCCCGGCCTTCAAGCTCCTGCCGTGCCTCCGCAACCAGCGCCTCAAGTTCCTTGTACAATGCTGAATCCGGATGGTACACGCGAATCACCTGCAAGACGCGGTCCGCCATTTGCGTAGCCAGGCTTTGCTCGCGGGCGGCGGCGGCGGCGAATTCGCCGTCAAGGGAGGCGAGGTAGCGCATCATTTGGACCTGCTGGTCAATGAGTCCTCGGGACAGCGACTCGTGCAGTTCCTGCGCACGGGCCAGCTTTTCCTTCGGCATGCCCGCCGCAAACTTCGCCTTGGAGGTATCCGTACAGGTCAACTCGCACAGCTGTTCCTGCATCGGCAGGACGACGCGCGAGTACGGCACATTCGATACCGGCGTTACAGAAAGAAGCTTATCAATGACGTCCACTGCGCGGGCACCGTCTCCCGCGTCCATGAAGGCCCCTGCCAGGTTCGATATCTGCAGCCGCAGGTTTGTGATCATCCGCCGGTTGTTCTCATCGAGGTAAACCCCATTTCCTGAAGTCCGGTCCATGTTGCCCCAGTGCCACTGCTCCATGACGCTGCGGTACATCTTGTCCCGCGCGACGCCTCCGAGCGCATTGGGGTTGTCCGATGCCGGATACTTCACCGGGACCAACCGGTACGCTAACCCTTCCAGACGGAAGTGGTCCTCGAGTCCGAGGTAGGCATCTGGGCCGGTCGTGACTGCGAAGTAGATAGGACGCTCCCAGTTGTTCGTTGCAATCATGTCCAGCAGCGCGAGCTGGCCCTTCAGGATGTACTGCCGCGGGTTGCCCCCCTCGTCGTCGATGGTCCAGGTCAGCGTATCCGTAAAGTAGGCCCAATCCTCTTCCGTCAAGAACCCCAACTTCTGCACCTGTGCGCGATCCACCGGCAAGGTGAACCGCGAACCCGGCAGGTAGGCATAGGTCTTTCCACGGCCGTAATCTTGGACATCGGCATCGTCCAAGGCCACCTTGAGGGCATCGTGCAGGTTCACCGACTCCGGACCGCCGGGAGCTGCCCGCTCGAGCAACACGACATCGCGGGTGCCTTGGCGGTACTTCTCCTCGTCCATCGAAATGGGAAGTGGGGCACTTTCGTAGGTCCGCTTCTTCATTTGGTCCACATACCAGTCGGTATTGAGCAGACTCAGGTTGCAGATGCGCACATCCGTCCGGTAGCCTTCAACCTCTTGCACGTACCACAGCGGGAAGGTATCGTTGTCACCGTTTGTGAACAGGATGGCATTCGGCTCAAGGGAATCGAGGTAGTTCTTCGCAAAGTCCACTGCGGTCCGGCGGTGCGAGCGGTCGTGATCATCCCATCCATCTGCTGCCATCACAGCAGGAACAACCAACGAAACCACTACCAGCAGCGCACCGGCCACGGGCCCCTTCTTGTCCAAACGCCCCACTGCGTAAGCAAGCGCAAACAAGGCTGCCGCGACCGCCCCGATGAAGAGTGCGGACATTCCAAGCGCGCCGCCTCCGCCGAGTACCGCGCCAGCTCCCCAGAGCACTGCACCGGTGCCCAGCGAACCTGCGACCACACGGCCGAGTCCCTTCGCATCCATGGACCGGGCCGCTTCGACCAAAGCGTATACCCCGAGGCCCACCCAAATCGCAAATGCATAGAACGATCCTACATACGCGTAGTCGCGCTCACGGGGCTGCAGTGGGTACTGATTCAAATACACCACGATGGCCACACCCGTCAACACGAAGAGGGACAGGACCACGGTAAACTGCTTCGGGTCCCGCACAAAATGAAACACGAGACCGATGATGCCGAAAATGAGTGGCAAGAAATAGAACGCATTGAGTCCCCGGTCCGCACGCATTTCGTCCGTGAGCTCCGAACGGTTCCCGAGTCGTGCTGCGTCGATGGCGTCGATTCCGCTGACCCAGTTGCCGTGGAGGAAGTCGCCGTGGCCCTGGATATCGTTTTGGCGTCCGACGAAATTCCAGAGGAAGTACCGGAAGTACATCCAGCCCATTTGGTAATCGACAAAGAACCGGAGGTTTTCCTGCTGGGTGGGCATGGACTCTTTCAACACCCGGTTGAGCAACTGCTGCAGTTGCAACGCCTCGCTGCGCGCTTCTTCATTGCCCGCATTTGCCATGGCGATGGCCTGCCGCAGGGCCGCTTCGAGCTCATTCTTTTGGGAGCGAAGGCTTTGGGCATATCCTTCACCTTCCTTCGCGCCTTCTGACAAGGCTCCCACCATGATTTGCACAATGGTGGGCCGAAGCTCAAGGCTCGACAACGGCGCCCGCTGCATTTGGCCCGTCTGCGGGTTGCGCACCAGCAGCGTGGAATCCGACTCCACCTCGAAGTTGTCCGTGAACCGGGCGCCGTTCAAACGGAACAGGGCGTTGAAGTCCTTCGTCAATTCAGCAGCCGATTTGCCCGCTCCAAGGAAATCGAGTTCGATGTGCGACGAGAGCTCCGATTCACTCAATTCACCGTCTGCAAGCGGACTCTTGTACGTCGTTTTGAGGTTGAAATTCTTGTAGTTGCTCCACCGCATGTACTCCTCGATGTGCGACTCTGTGTCGCTGTACATCCGCGGGAACACCATCGTGTACTCCGGGTCGAAGTTGGGCACCGCATTCTTTTTCTCACCGCTGTCCACGTACTCTTCCTTCAACACCCGGTTCCCGCCTTCCGCGATGAACGCCTCTGCCCGCTCGCGCTCCCGGAAAGACTTCAGACGGACCTCCTGAATGCCCTTCTTTTCGTACACGCTGAAACTCTTCACCCAGGTAGGTGTGCCGTCCGTGTAGGGCTGGTCTTCGTCGGTCGGTGAGTCCCAGAATTGGCCCTTGGACAGCGGCCGGTCTCCGTACTGTTCCCGGTTCAAGTAGGAAAGCAGCGCAAACAAGTTTTCCGGGTTGTTCTCGTCCATCGGTGGATTTGCCGCCGAGCGGATGACGATGACTGCGAAGGAGGAATAGCCGAGCAGCAACATGGCCACCGAGAGGAATACGGTACTCAGGGTCCACCGCTGGGTCCGCTGGCTCCACCAAATGCCCGCACCGACTGCAGCCAGCACCAACAGCGCATACACCAACACACCGGTATTGAACGGCATGCCCATGCTGTTGACAAAGAACAACTCGAACTTCCCGGCAAGCTGTACCACCCCTTTGATGATGCCTTCCTGAACAACCAACAAAACTGCACCGGAGGCCGCAACAGCCAGAAACAGGCCCTTCCATGAGAAAGTGTACTTGCGGAAATACACCACCAACCCGATGGCCGGAATGGCCAGCAAATTCAGCAAGTGAACCCCGATGGACAGGCCCATGAGGTACGCTATGACCAGCAGCCACTTCGCGTGTCCAGGTTCGTCCGCGACGTTTTCCCACTTCAAGATGGCCCAGAAAACGAGGGCCGTAAACAGCGAAGACAGGGCATAGACCTCGCCTTCCACCGCGCTGAACCAGAACGTATCGCTGAAGGTGTATGCCAGAGCACCGATGGCGCCCGACCCGAGGATTCCCCACACTGCAGCTCCGGTCGGATCCTGTCCTCCGTGTCCCGTGAACCGACGAGCGAGGTGCGTGATGGTCCAAAACAAAAAGAGGATGGTGAACGAACTCGCGAGCGCGGACATCATGTTCGCCAGCCACGCTGCATTCTCCGGGCTGCCGAAGATCATGAGCAACCTCGCAAGGAGCATGAACAACGGTGCTCCCGGCGGGTGGCCTACCTCGAGCTTGTAAGCCGACGCGATAAACTCCCCACAGTCCCAAAAGCTCGCCGTGGGTTCAAGCGTGAGGATGTACACCACCGTGGCCAAGGCCCAAACGGCCCATCCGGTGGCAAGGTTCAGGGTACGAAATGACATGCCGGGCGAAGTTAGCAAACCTCAACGGGCCACGACCACCTTTTTCACGAACGTCCCGTTGTGATTTGCGAGTGTCACGTGGTACACCCCAGGAGCCCAGCCGGACACGTCCAGGGCCAGCGGTGCCGTACCAGACCCTTGCGCCACAACCCGCCCAGACATCGCCACCGCTGTCCAAACCACCGGTCCGGCAGTGCTGCCACTGAGCATTGCCACATCCGACGCGGGCACCGGATACGCCTCCCACGGATTCACAGGAACCGCCGGCGCAGCCATTGCGCACGCCGCCGGATTCACCCCAAAGGCCGAAGCGGGCACGCCGGCCGACCAAGCCACAGGTGAGTTCGCAATCTCGCCGAACATGGCACCGAGCCCTGCCCACGCACTCTCCGGGACCTCCAGACCGAGAGAAAAACAGAGCGCTGGCAGGCAAAACGTCAGCGTATCACCGCCCCAGCCGGCCTCGCAATCCAGCGTTTCGCCAAGTTCCCACCCCCCCACGGGCAAACCCCACCAATCCGCCTCGAACGTCAGCGACATCCCGAATCCCGTCGCCGTGAGACCAGCAGCGGACAGGATGAGGGTCACTTCCTCACAGGGAAGACCTGCGGACTCGACCGCCAGGCACGCCGTCGCACCGTTTGGACAGTTCGCAGAAGCTTCCGCCGTCGCACACACTTCCGCCACGCCCTCAAGCTCCGGCCACGTCCACGCCACGGGGTTTCCGAATGCCTCCCCTCCGCCGGTGAATTCCCAGGATACGGGCTCAGGCCAAACCGTCCCTCCCGGTCCCACCGCCGTAAACACCCACACCCCTTCTACCACCTCCTCGCTGACCACATCAAACGCGCAGCCCGGCGCTCCGTTTGCAATGCAATCCTCTGCGGCACAATCACCGAACACGTAGGAGGCGCACACCGTCCAGTTGGGATTGAAATCAAACCCGATCTCGAAGGTGGTTTCAGGCCCTTCGGCCACAGCCGTTCCATCCACCCACCACTGCACCACCGCCCCTTCCGGAACACCCGAGGCCGTGAACAAGTAGAAAAAACTGTTGGACACCGTGTAGGTCAACTCGAGCACACATTCCTCCGCGCAATTCTCCTCACAGACCAGTCCGGTGATCGCTTGGGGCGGGCATCCGGGGGCGCTCACCTGCGCCACAACCGGCGCGCAATCCGCCATGATCACATCCCACAAGGGGGCCACAACCACCGATGCCCCATCGCCCACCACTGCGCCCGCCATCGTCCACACCACTTCCGCCCCTTCTGGAAGCTCTAACAGCGCCACCTCCCACACATTGCACCCTGCATCTTCCGTCACCAACGGGAACGCACACGGCGGCCCAGCACAGCCCTCCACCACGACCTCGGTCACCAGAATCACCCCGTCCGGGCACGCCTCCGAAGTGTACTCCGCGGTGACGACGTAGACCCCATTGCCGGGGAATGTGTGGGCGATGTAGTGCCCGCCTTCCGCCACCGTGCCGTCGCCGAAGTCCCAAACCACCGCCTCCCCCGCGACGAAGCCGCCGATCTCGAAGGCCCAGGAACAGCCCGTCCCCGCTGCATAATCGATGGCGTCGGGACAATCGGAACCACCGCTCCCTACGCACACCTCAAAGACCCACTGCTGCGGGCCGTCCGA
>CAZMNI010000020.1:0-6812 GCA_964567615.1 uncultured Chryseobacterium sp. | reverse complement strand
GTGAGGGCCGCGGTGACGGGGGTGCAGGTTTGGCCTGCGGCGGCCCCGGCCGACGCAGCAAAAAAGACCCCTAAAAACAGCGTGTACAAGCGATTCATGTACACAAGACCCCGCGGCTGCAGGGGAAGTTGCATCACCCCACGAACCGCGGATCGGCCTCCATCACGTGGCCGCATGCGCCGCACGTGCGCAGGGCCTCGCTGCCGTAAAACTCGCGGAAGCGTGGCAGGAAGTCCCGCTCGATGTCCTCCAGCGTGAAGTACGTCTCGTGAAGCTTGTGGTTGCAACTATCACAGAACCAAAGCAGTCCATCCCGCGACTCCGGCCGCTTCCGCTCGATGACGAGCCCGATCGACCCGGCCTCCCGCATCGGGCTGTGCGGCACACCAGCCGGGTGCAGGTACATGTCGCCCGGGCCCAGCCGCATGTCCACCGCCTTGCCGTCCTCTTGGATGCGCACCGTGATGTGGCCTTCGATTTGGTAGAACAGCTCCTCCGTCTCGTTGTAGTGGTAGTCCTTCCGGGCATTCGGCCCGGCCACGATCATGACGATGTAGTCGCCGCTGTCCACGTACAGGTTCCGGTTCGCTACAGGCGGCTTCAGCAGGTCGCGGTGTTCCGCAATCCACTGGTGCAGGTTGAAGGGAGGCGCGATGGGCATGGCTGAAAGTTAGGCAGATTCGCGCTCGAGCAGCTCCATGCGCTCGATGAGTGCCTGCAACCCGTCCTGCCAGTGGTGGTGGTTGTCAACGACCACGTCGGCGCGGTTCCGCCACGGCTCGATGTGCACGATGTCTGCAGGGCGCACGTGGTGCTGCCATTGGTAGCGCACTTCGTCCTCCGTGTAGCCGCGCTCTTTGCCGTCCCGCCGGATGCGGCGCTCGAGACGCACTTCTACCGGAGCGTCGATGTACCCGATTGCATCCGTCCGCCGGCGCATCCCCTCAGACGCGAGCACAAAGAGTCCTTCCACCACAAGCAAGGGTGCGGGCGCGATGCGCAGTGGCTCCGGCACCATGACATCCCGGTTGTAGGTGTAGGTCTGCAGCTCCACGGCTTCGCCCCGTGCCAGAGCGTCCACATCGCGCACCAGCGCTTCGTGGTCGATGACTTCCGGCAGGTCGAAGTTCGTTTCGCCGTTCTCGTCCACCGGAAGTTCTTCCTTCGGCCGGTAGTAGTTGTCGAGGGACAGGACGGCGAGGCGGTTGCCGAAGTGGGCCGTCAAGCCTTGGAGCACCGTGGACTTTCCGGCGCCGCTTCCCCCGATGAGTGCAATGACTTTCATGGCAACAGTGTGGCAAAGTCCCGGGCATTTGCGAGGCGCGGGGGCTTGTTTTGGCCGCCCAAGCGGCCCGCAGCGCGCATGGCTTCTGCAAACCCGCCCGCCGCCACCGGCCGCACCACCGCCGGCCGCAACACCCCTCCCTGGATCAGGTCCTTGTAGTACGGGTTCCGCCGCTGCAACGCCGCATCGACCGCCGCTGCAAACGCCGCCGCATCCCGCGGATTCCGACCGAACTCCACGAACCACTCGTGGTAGGGCAGCCCCTCGGCCGGAGCCACCTGCGGCGCCACGTGGAACTCCACCACCTCCCCGCCCGCCGCCGCCAACCCCTCCGCCAGCGCCCCTTCCACCTCCTCCGCAATCACGTGCTCACCGAAGGCACTCGTGAAATGTTTGATGCGGCCGGTGACCACCACCCGCGCCGGCTCCAGCGACGTAAACCGCACGGTATCCCCGAGGTCGTAAGCCATCAGGCCCGCCGCGTTCGATAGCACGACGGCGTAGTTCACGCCTGTCCGGACTTCGCCCACCGTAAGGCGCGGACGGTCCGGGTCGAAGTACCGGTCGGCCGGGATGAACTCGAAGTGGATGCCGTCCGCGACGTTGAGCAGCAGGCCCTCCGCTTCCCGGCTGTCCTGGAAGGCGAGGAACCCCTCGGAGGCCGGGTACAGCTCCACCGATGGCACGTCTCCGCCGACCAGCGCACGGAACCGCTCGCGGTACGGTTCGAAGGCGACGCCGCCGTAGACGAACAGGGAGAAGTGGGGAAACACGTCGCGGACGGTGGACGCGCCGGTATGGGCCAGGAGCCGCTCGTAGTACATCTGGACCCACGAAGGGATTCCGCTGATGAGCCGCAGGTCGGCAGCGGCCGTTTCGCGGACGATGGCTTCGACCTTTTCTTCCCAGTCTGCGATGCAATTTGTTTCCCACGAGGGCATGCGGTTCCGTTGGAGCACCTGCGGCACGTGGTGGGCGACGATGCCGCTGAGCCGTCCCACGGGAATGCCTCCCGGCGTGCGCGCGAGTTCCGGCGAGCCCTGCAGAAAAATCATGCGGCCGTCGACGAAGCGCGCGTCGCCCGTTTCTGCGATGTAGGCGAGCAAGGCGTTCCGGGCGGAGCCGATGTGGTTCGGCATCGACTCCCGGGTAAGGGGGATGTACTTCGCCCCGCTCGTCGTTCCGCTCGTTTTACAGAAGTACATCGGCCGCCCGGGCCAAACCACGTCCGCAGCCCCCGCCACCGCCCGGTCGATCCACGGCTTCAGCCCCTCGTAATCCCGCACCGGCACCGCCGCCTGAAACTCCGCGACCCCCATGCGCGACCGCAGCCCGTGCTCCCGCCCGAACTCCGTCCGTTCCATGGCCGCCATCAACCGCCCGAACTCCTTGCGTTGGGCCGCCACCGGATCGGCCACCGCCGCCCTCAGCCGCCGCATCGTCCAACGCGCCAGCGGCACCGCCGCACTCGATTTCCATCCCATGGCCCGCGAAGGTACACGTCCCGAAGCCACTCCCCGAACGCAGAACGGGCGGCCCCGTCTCCGGAACCGCCCGTTCACATCGGCCATGCGACCCGATTACCGGA
The DNA here is from genome assembly GCA_964567615.1 of uncultured Chryseobacterium sp. Lineage (GTDB taxonomy): Bacteria > Bacteroidota > Bacteroidia > Flavobacteriales_D > Sanyastnellaceae > CAMCYM01. The sequence continues at coordinate 3,939 of CAZMNI010000020.1, read as the reverse complement.
CCACCATCTTCTTGGTCATCCGCATGCCGTCCGCCACCAGCGTGTAGCTGTAGATGCCGGCCTGCAAACCACTGACGTCGAAGGAAGAGCTGTGCTCACCTGCCGGCAGGCGACCTGCCTCAATCGACTGGATCAAGCGGCCTTGGAGGTCGCGCAGTTCGAGCGCTACCGCGCGCGGCTGCGCGAGTTCGAACCGGATGGTCGTCGTACCGTCGGTGGGGTTCGGAACGTTTTGGTGCAGGAGCATGCCGTTCATACCCGCGATCTCATCGACCGCCACGCGCTGCGACAGGATGAGGCGCACCGCCGGCGTAGCCGTTTGGGACGTAAACCAAACGAAATCCCCGGAACCGGCCTGCTCGTAGCTGCCCGTCGAGTTGTCCGTATCGCTGTTCGCGTTGCCCAGCACGGTCAATTCTGCGGCATTCTCGAATTCCACGATCACGCCCGCGAAGTAGAAGAAGTCCGTCGTCAATTCGATGGGGTCTTCAAACGGCAAGTACACGTACTCGCTTGTGGCCACAGAGTTCGGGGTCCACGCATCGTCGTACTGCCAGAAGGTGCTCTCGAAGGGGCTGTCCGTCAGACCCACCGCCGGATCGAGGGTGTAAAGGCGCGTCTCGAACTCGATGTCGCCACCGCCCGAGTTGGGGCCGAATCGGACCGTCATGCCGTAGGCCGTCGAACCTTCGTTCGCCATCGTGTAGTAGTTGCCGTAACCGCAAGGGTTGAACAGTCCTGCGACGTCGCTGTCTTGCGGGCGGAACTCCACATCGAGCGCGGTCTCATCGTCGTGGCCGTATTCGTCCGAGGAGTACACGATCGACTTTTCGAGCACGTTGTCGTTCGGGGTCTCGTCTGCGTTTGCCGACGCAATCGTTGCGCGCAGGAGGTATTCACCTTCGGCAGTCGGGACCCAACCCGTCGAGATGTAGATGGTGTCTTGGGGGTTTGACGGGCAGGTTGCTGCGTTTGCAAAGCTGGCCACCGTGCCGAGTTCGGCCACCGTCGTGCTCAGCACCGCCCCGGTACCGTCGAGGATTTCGACCGTGATGGTGGTTTCGTCTTGGTTCGCGTTGCCGCTGTTGCGGTAGAGCACGCCTGCGAGCAAGCCGCCGTCGGCCGCAGAAATCGCCTGCTCCAACGGCGTGACGCGGTACTCGAAGATGTTGTACACGTCCCCGTTCGTGACTTGAACGACAGAGAGGTCGTTTGCGACGGGGTTTTGCGAAACCACGACGTCGTCGAGGCCCCAGTAGTAGTGGCTATAGCCGTCGCCCGTTTCCGGAGCTTGCAGGTACGAGAACCGGATCTGCACTTGGGAAGAGCCGGCTGCCACGCACGACACGTCCACCGATGTGGTGAGCGGATTCGCCGATGCCGTGTTCGCAGACTCGATGAAGGTACCATGGCCCTCGAATGTTGTCCACGTCAAACCAGCGTCGCCGGAGACTTCGAGGAAAATCGGGGCGTAGGGGTAGCAGCAGTACCGGAAGTACTGTTCCCAGGTCACCACCACGGACGAAGCAGAAGACAGGTCGATAACCGGCGAGGTCAGGCTGCCTTCGGTGTTCTCAAACCCGTCCGAGATCGGCGTGTTGAAGTAGTCGCAGTCAAAAATCATCCAGCCGTCGAGGTCAGAGCTCGAATTGAGCGACGGGATGTTCGTCGAAAACTCCCCTGCCGGCGGCTCTACGCCCGAGGCCGTGCCGTCTGCATAGTGGCCATCGCCTGCAGCATCCACCCACTGCCAAATCAACCCGTTGCCCGTGTCTTCTGCCGTCCACGGCCCGAAGCCGTTGTTGCCGGAGAATCCGTTCGCGAAGTTCTCCGCAAACAAAATCGTACCGCCGCGCTCGGCCACCTGGTCGTAGGCAGAGACCGCTGGGTCGGTGCGCAATGGCAAGTCAATCGACGTCAGCGGCGCCGGCCGGCGTGCAAAGTCGTGGCGTTCGGTCAAACGCTGGCCCCACGCGGAACCTGCGAGCAGCGATACGCCCAAAGCAAAGTAGATGTGCTTCATGGAGGTAAGTGGTATTCAGGCCGGGAAATTACGCATGCACTCGCCACTCACACCCCCTTGCAAGCCGCCGGACAAAAAAAAAGGGCCCCGTCGCCGGAGCCCTTCAATTTCGTTCGATGGGAATTACTTCACCGACAACCGCTGGGTCGTAGGCTGGCCGTTGACGTACACCGTGCAGGTGTAGAGGCCGGCGCTGAAGTTGCCGAGGGCGATTTCGCTGCTGTGGTAGCCCGCTGCGAGGGTGCCGCGGTCGAGCTGGAAGACCTCCTTGCCCGTCAGGTCACGCACCGCGATCACGACGTCTGCCGCCGCATCGAGGCGGAACTGCAGGCGCGTCACGTCCGATGTCGGGTTCGGGAAGGCCGGGAAGACCTCGAAGCCCTGGTTTGCCGTGAACTCGGACACCGAGTTGACCGCATTCGGGTTGAGGTTCAACCGCACCATCGGCGTCTCGTTCGTGTAGTACCAGTCATACGCACCGCCCGATCCGAACGGACCGTACACGAAGCTCGTTTGGTCTTGGGTGTACTTGCTTTCCCAAATCTGAACGTTCGACCCACCGTAGTGTTCGAAGCCCGCGCCGATGAGGTCGCCTGCTGCCGCCGTATACGGCTCCTCGAGCACGAGGGTGTACCACAACACTTCAGCTTCTGTGCCGTCGTTCGTGCTGGCGTCGACGAGGTCCAGTTCTGCAGAGCTCACGAGCAATCCGCCGTACTGCTCCACAAGGAAGTTCGCGTCTGCGCCGTCGAACAGGTGTGCGATGATCGGCGTGCCGTTCTCTGAACCCTCTGCGATGGCTACGTCGATGGCATAGACTGTGATGTCATTGAAGACCTGGAAAGGGTTGCAGGCGATGAAGTCGTCTGTGCCGTCGCCGGGGAACAGGCCAAGCATTTCGCCGTTGTCGCGGCCGAAGTGCAGGTCAGAAACTTCCACAGAAGCCGATGCTGCGTTGTTGCCCGGGTTTTCGTCTTCGAAGTCCGAGGCGACTGCCGCGGCCAAATCGTACGTGCCCACTCCGCCGAGCGTGTACGTCACACGGAGCGTGTCGCTGCCCTGGTATCCGAGGGTCACCGCGTTCGAGGTGCCTGCATCCGTGCCGTTGACCGTGAGGGCCATGGCGGTGCCGGTTTGGTCCTGGTAGCCCACGTTGTAGACCTTCGCAGCGTAGTCGAGGTCGATCACCTGGTTATCAGCCCACACACCGTACTCGTAAATGCCCGAGGTCTCGTAGTCCGTGTAGGACGTGTAGGTGTCGATGCGGATGTCGTTCGCCGGGGTCTCGTAGACACTGATGTCGTCGATCTCCCAGCTGTAGCCCCACGTCCCGACCCAACGGAACCGGATCCACACCGTGCCTTGTCCACCGGCCACACCCGTGATGTCGAACTCAGCGTTTTGCGGGTTCGTGGTCTCGTCCGAGGTTTCGAACGACGGGAACACCTCCCACCGCGCCTGCACCGGACCGTCGCCGTAATCGACGAAACCATCGGCTTCTGCTACGGTGTTGATGTCTGGCCAGGTCACCCCGTCCCGCGACACCTCCACGAGGCACTTCTCGCTGTCGTCGGAAGAGCCGTTGTCCCAGCAGCGGTAGCGGGTTTGGAACCCGATGCTCACATACGGGAAAGCACTGCAGTCGATGGCGTTTGCGGTTTGGAACCACGCGTTCTCAATCCACGAAGCGCTGTAGTTTGCGTCGGCCCCGAACAGGTCGGAATCGATGATGATCCAGCCATCATTGGCGGTGGTCGAGTTCAAATCGCTGGCTGCCGTGCCGTCGCCTGTTCCGCCTGCCCACTGGTTGTAAGGACCAGTCGGGCCCTCGGTGGTGCACTCGAAATTGATGTCGATGCCTTCCCACGGCTGGCCCGTTTCTCCCGCACCGTTGTCGAAAACCCAGTCGCTGCAGT
>CAZMNI010000019.1:0-17859 GCA_964567615.1 uncultured Chryseobacterium sp. | reverse complement strand
TAGGTTTGTGTGGTGTCAATTGCTTGCACCCGTTCGTTCGGGGGGGCAAAAATACATTGAACTTGGCGAAGTTGGAAACCAATTCTATGCAACCGTCGACTGCTGCTTTGTTAGCGTGGTACGACGCTGGCCGTCGACCCCTGCCGTGGAGGGCAAACCGGGACCCGTATGCGGTTTGGCTCAGCGAAATCATCCTGCAGCAAACACGGGTTGACCAGGGCACAGCCTACTGGCAACGATTCGTGGACCGCTGGCCCCACGTCGTGGCGCTTGCAGATGCGCCCGCTGACGACGTTTTGAAACTGTGGCAAGGGCTCGGTTACTATGCCCGTGCGCGCAACCTCCACCGCGCTGCCGCAGCCGTTCGGGACCGGTTTCACGGCCAGTTTCCCACCACCTCCGCGGGACTCAAGGAGCTTCCGGGCATCGGCCCGTACACTGCAGCTGCCGTTGCATCCATCTGCTTCAATGAGCCCGTGGCGGCAGTCGATGGGAATGTGCAACGGGTCGTGTCCCGCTTCCTCGGCATCGATGCACCCGTGGACCGCCCGGCGGGCGCTCGGGAGGTGGCCGAAGGCGCGCAGGCACTGCTCGATCCGGCGCGCCCGGGGGATTTTAACCAGGCGGTGATGGAGTTGGGAGCGACCGTGTGCACACCCCACGCGCCGAAGTGCGGCGCCTGTCCGCTGGCCAGCGCCTGTGCATCTGGTGCCGCGGAGGCTGACCTGCGGCCCGTGAAGGCCGGGCGTACCCGCGTCCTTGCTGTCCATTGGGAGTTCCATGTGTTCACCGACGGCGAACGGGTGGCCTTGCGCCAAAGGCCGGAGGGCGGGGTTTGGGGTGGGCTGTGGGAATTCCCGTCTGCATCGGGTGGGCCCCTGCCTGTCACCCCCCTGCCATTCCGGCAAGCCGGTGTGGCGGCTCCACCCATGACCCACCTCTTGAGTCACCGGAAGATCGAAGCGACTTTTCCGCTTTGGGTTCACCCCTCTTCCCCAGCGTTTCCTGGTGAACTTCCAAGTGGTTGGAGGTGGTTGAGTTGGGAAGATGCTTCGGATTTGGCCCTCCCTCGGCTCATCGACAAAGCCTTGCCCTCCATCTACAAAGCAGCAACGGAGTGCACGGGGGGGCTTCCTACCTTTGGCGGAGAACGCCTCACCTCATGGCCGGAATCAACAAAGTAATTCTCGTCGGCAACCTCGGTCGAGACCCGGAACTGCGCTTCACACCCGGCGATGTCCCGGTGTGCTCCTTTCCTCTCGCTACCTCCGAGACGTATACCGACAAGGCGACGGGTGAACGCAAAACGGTGACAGAATGGCACCACATCGTCCTGTGGAGAAAGCTTGCGGAACATGCCGAACGGCATTTGCACAAGGGATCCACGGTGTACATCGAGGGCAAACTCCGGTCGAGGAACTGGACGGACCAACAAGGCCAGGAGCGCCACATAACCGAAGTCATCGGTGACACGCTGCAGCTGCTGGACAAGCGGGGAAGCGGGCCTGTATCGGCATCGGACACACCCACATGATTTCCGCGGTGGTGCTACTCGCTGTAGGAATGGGGGCTTGGGTGCTGCCGTCCGTGGCCATTGCCGGGCTGCTGGTATTGAGCGCTCTCATTTCTGCTTCGGAAGTGGCCTTCTTCTCCTTGTCGCCTTCCGACCTGAAGGCGCTCGAGCACGAGAGCACTGCGAGCGGCGGGAGGTCTTCAGCGCGCGTTCTGGCGTTGCTGAAATCCCCGGATGCGGAGCGGGCACCTCGCCATCTGCTCGCGACAATTTTGCTACTGAACAACGTAGTCAATATTATTATTATATTGATTTCCACTGTTTTAGCAGAGCAACTGTTTCCGGCGGACTCGCTTCCTGTTTGGCTTCAATGGGCCATTCATGTGTTCGGTGTGACGTTCTTGATTGTCATGTTCGGAGAGGTGTTACCGAAGGTGTATGCCACCGGACGCGGTCCGGCCGTGGCCCGAGCGATGGCACCGCCCATCGCCCAGGCACAGAAGATTTTGACCCCCATCTGGAAACCGCTTGTAGCCTTCGGTGGATGGATGGACCGCCGGATGTCCACCCGTACGGGCGACGTTTCTGTCGAAGTGCTGGAGCAAGCGCTCGAGTTGACGGCTGACGGCGATCGTACCGCTGAAGAGCAACGGTTGCTCGAAGGCATCGTGTCCCTCGGGTCGAAGGACGCAAAGCAGGTGATGACGCCGCGGACTTCGATGGACGCGGTTGCGCGGGACCTCGGCTGGGACGCCTTGCGCAGCCACATCCTCGACAGCGGCTATTCGCGTCTGCCGGTGTATGAAGGCACCACCGACAACATCGTCGGTGTTCTGCACGTGAAGGATTTGGTCCCCCACCTCGAAGAAGCCACGTTCGACTGGACACCGTTGCTACGGAAGGCCTACTTCATCCCCGAGAACAAGAAAATTGACGACCTGCTTCGGGATTTTCAGTCCCGGCGCACCCACCTGGCCATTGTCGTGGACGAGTATGGCGGCACCAGCGGGTTGATTACGCTCGAAGACATCATCGAGGAAATCGTCGGGGAAATCGAAGACGAGTTCGACTCCGACGCTGCGATGTATTCACGGCTCGACGATCGCACCGTTTTGGTGGAGGCCGGAATGGCGCTTGTCGACCTGTACCGCCTGCTCGACCTTCCCGAGCAAGCGTGGGAGAGTGCGAAGGGGGAAAGCGATACGGTAGGCGGTTTCATCACCGAACAAGCGGGCCGTTTGCTGCGCAAAGGGGAGTCGCTGGTGTTCGAAGGGACCACCTTGCGCATCGATGCGGCGACTCCGAGGAAGTTGCTCCGCATTAAAATCATGCTCCCGGAATCAACCACTCCCGATGAAGTGCTTTGAACTGCTCGCTTTTGCAGGCGCAGTGGCCATGCTCGGCGCGTGCAACGAACCGGCTGTTCCCCTCCCGAGAGGATACTTTCGCATCGCATTGCCCGAAGCATCCTACGTTGAAGACGCGTCGCCATCCGGCCTCGTGTTCGAAAGGCCGACGTACGCCCGGGTCGGAGAAGGCGAGGTGCGCGAAGCGACTGCGTTTTTCACGCTGGACTTTCCGACGCTGGATGCCCAAATGTTCGTGGCTCACTTTCCACTTCGAGGCGACCTCGATGCGCATGTCGCAGCTGTGCACGAAGAAGTAGCGACCCACGAAATCAAGGCCAGCGGCATCGGGAGGCGCCGGTTTGCGTTTCCAGAACACCGGGTGTATGGGGTGATGTTCGAATTAGAAGGACCGGTAGCCACACCGGTACATCTGTATGCCACTGACAGCATCTCGCAGTTTGTGCACGCCACGCTGTACTTCAATCACCGCCCTAACCCGGACAGCATTGCGCCCGCCCTTGCGCACGTGGAAAACGACCTAATCCATTGGGTTGAAACGCTCAGATGGCCATGAATTCAGGGCGCTGGGTGCTGGACGTCGGAAATACACGGGTCAAATTTGCTCGGCATGCAGCCGACGGCACATGGACCGTTTACAGCGATGGTGCCGCACGCGATGCCGCGATGCATCCTGATTTTCAACCGGAAGCGGTCTTAATTGCCGCGAGCGGGGCGATTTCAGCAGAGTGGCAAACCCTTTGTGCCGGGTGGGGTGACCGGTGTGTGAAGCCATCAGCAGCCGACGCTGCATTTCTTCCTCGCACCTATGCACCAGCCGAATCCCTCGGCCTCGATCGGATTGCCAATGCGTTAGCAGTGGGAGATGCAGGTGCGTGGGCCGTGGTCGACGCAGGCACCTGCATCACATGCGACCTCATCGTGGATGGGCATTTCCACGGCGGCTCCATCGCTCCAGGACTGCAAATGCGGCTCGATGTGCTGCATTTTGGTACAGCGCGCCTGCCGCACATTGCCTTGGCGCAGATCGAGGATTGTGCGCTCGGGACGACCACATTCGGCTCGATGGGGTCCGGGGCTGTCCACGGTGCGCGTTTGGAGGTGCTCGGAAGAATCGGCGAATGGCACGCCGATTATCCCGCATTGCAGGTGGCTGTAACGGGGGGAGATGCCTCCCGTTTGGCCTTGACAACTCCCCTTCCCATTTTTGCCGACCCCAACCTCACTTTGCGCGGATACCACCTCCTCCTCAACCGCATGCGTCCATGATCCGCCTCCTCCTTCTCACCAGTATCGCGTTGCTATCCGGAGTGGCCCTCACCGCCCAAACCACGGAGTACTCGCCCTATTCACGCTTTGGGCTTGGACTCTTCACCCCTCTCCCTCCCACAGCGTTGATGGGCATCGGCGGTGGAAGTGCCGTTTGGTGGGACGGTTCGCTCTACAATCCCGCCCAACCCGCCTCGGCAGCCTCGTGTGCAAATACGACCTTCCAGGTGTCCGCAGCGGGAACCTCACTGTCCTTGAGCGAAGAAGGAGCGGGATCGGACCGGGCCCGCTTCGGCGCACCGGGTCCGATGTCACTCGTCGTGAAGCGACCTGCTGGAAAGCGGGCCTGGACGCTCGATCTGCAGCCAGGCACATCCACCGGATATGCCATTACTCGCGCCGGAACACTTGAAGGCGTAGGCAAATACAGCGAACAATACACCGGCGACGGCGGCCTCTCGTGGGCCCGCTTCGGCTACGCGCAATCCTTCCGGAAAACAGGGCTCATGCCCACGGCCAGCGGTGACAGCATCCGGATCCAGAAGCAGGTGATTTTCGCCGGCGTTCGGATGAACTACCTCTTCGGCGAACAAGGGCGCAGGGCAGTGCTGGACATCGTGGATGTGAATTTTCTGGACCAAATCAACACGCTGCGCACACGGCACCGCTCACCGGGCCTCGAAGCCGGCTTCATCCTCGATCGCCTCGTCTCAGCGCGCTATTCCCCGTCAGGTGAATTGATCCACAGCCTCTCCGTCCAGCTCGGGGGTACCTATGCACCCTCAGCTCCAGTGGAATCGGACCTCGATCGGCTTGTGACCATCACCCAAACCTTCGGGGGAGTCCCGTTAGCTGTAGACACGGCCTTCATGGCCTCGACGGCGGGAACGGGCTGGCGATTGCCGCAAGCACTTTCTTTCGGCATCGGCATTTCCAGGGCCACACGAAGTGGCGGCACGGTGCGGGCAAGCCTTGATGTGCGGCAGCAAGACTGGCAAGGCGCAGCCACCCTGCAGGGAGAACTCCTTGCCCCGGGCGTCGAGTGGGGGAAACAGGAGTCTTTCCGGGCAGGTGTAGAATGGGTGCCCGGCAGGGGCAAGGGGCGTTCATCGACGTGGGCACTTGCGGCTTGGCGTCTCGGCTGTTCCGAGGAAACGAGTCCCTTCACGGTAGGCGGTGCACCCTTGACGACACGGCGCATCTCCGCCGGAGCCAGTCTGCCCCTTGCGCAAAGCCGTTCGACGAGTCGCATCAGTTTTGGCATGGAGTTTGGCGAACGTTCAACAGGAACACCGGGGAGCTTGAAGGAACAGTTTGCCACCGTAAGCGTGGGATTCCAACTGCAGCCCTTTTTCAAGAACCTTTGGCTGACTCCGCAGTTGTATGACTGATATTTGCGCCCGCTAAAAAGCACCATTCGCCATGTCCACGCTACGCTCCCTCTTCGCCACGGCCCTCACACTTCTCACAGTCGTAGGCTTCGCACAAGACACGAAGTACGGCACCACGGTCGAGCAACAAACGGCCTGCAAGGAAGCGCTGAGCGTGTACCGCAGCTACCGGGACCAAAACAACACGGCAGACGCGCTCCTCAACTGGCGCAAGGCGTGTGCGGTGTGCCCTGAAAAGGTGGAAGAGTCCATTTATGTAGATGGGGTGAAGTTCTTCAAGGCAGAACTTTCAGCGGCAGAAGCAGCGAAAGATGCCGCCCTGATCACATCGTTGCAAGACAGCATCTTGGCGCTCTACGACAAGCGCATCGCGCTGTACCCCACCACAAAATCGAAACCCAAGAACGGGTGTTCGGTGCTTGAACGGAAGGTGTCCGACTACTTGAAGTTCCGCCCACAAGATGTTTCCGGTGCAAATGCCATGCTGCGCGAGTGCATCACCTGCTTGGAGGCCGAGAGCTCTGCAAGCACTCTGAATGCCTTCTACCAGACGTCTTACAGGATGCTCAAAGGGCTCCAAGGGGAACCGTTCAAAGCAGCCTTGGACCAAGTATTGACCGATTACCTGTGGGTCATGGACATCGCCGCTGCGGGGTTGTCTGCAGCAACTGCGGCGGCCGATGCAAAAGAAACCGAGGCCTTCACGAAGGCCATGGCAAACATCGACGAAGTGTTCATTGCCCTTGCAAGCTGCGACGACATGGTGCCTGTGCTCGAGAAAAAACTCCAGGCCGCACCCGATGATTTCGAACTCAAGAAAAAAGTCCTGAGTCTATTGACGAAGAAAGAATGCACGGGCAACTCCATCTATCTGCCTGTGGCAGAAGCCGTCCACGGCAAAGAACCCGCTGCAGCTTCTGCATACAGCCTCGGCATGGCCTATGCAAAGAAGGAGGAGCTCGGAAAGGCATTTAGCTACTTCGAAGAAGCCGTCTCACTTTGCGGAACGTGTGCTGAACGTGAGACGTATTTGATGAAAGCGGGATTGCTCGCATCGGTGTTGAAGCGCGCATCCACAGCACGCTCGTACGCCTTAAAAATCCTCGAAATCAACCCGAAGAGTGCAGAAGCGTATGTCTTGATCGGCGATGCCATTTCGGGGAGCGCATCGAACTGCAACGACGGGAGTTTGGGCACGCGCGCTGCCTTCTGGGTGGCTGCCGACTACTACAACCGCGCTCGGAATCTCACTTCGGACACCGACCTTTTAGAGAAGATCGGGTCAAAACTTGCCACCTGCGCGCGGCAATACCCTTCGATGGATGAGATTTTCACCGTGGGGATTTCTGTGGGCAGTTCCTTCACGATGCCGAGTATCGGAGGATGCCCCTGCTCCGGGGAGACCACGACGGTTCGGGTGCGCTGATGCATCGCGTGTGGGCTGTAGGACTGCTCTGCTGGGCAGTGGCAGCCGGATGCGGCGGTGGAGAGCCGAAGTCTGATGTTGCGCTCGGTGGAGACTCGACCGCGGCGGCTCCCCCGACACGTCCACCCGTCACCCGCATGGAGGACGTACGGTTCAGCTATTCTGAGCGGGGGGAGATTGTCCATGTGCTTGTTGCAAGGGAAATCGTGCGGACGGAAGGGGAGCGCGCGCGGGTGGATGCGAGCGGTGGAATCGTGCTGTATGTGGATGGCGACGAACGGAAGCATGCCGCGAAAATGACTGCCCAGCGGGGGTGGCTCGACGAGGCGACGTTTGAAGTTGAGGCGGAGTACGATGTGGTCGTGGTGAATGCAAAAGGGGACCGGCTCGAGACGGAGTTCGTCACCTGGTCTGCAGAATCCGACCTGATTCGGACAGACCGCCCGGTGGTAATCCATACGTCCGAAGGCGTCATCCGCGGCACAGGTTTGGAGTCGGATAGCCGGTTCGAGCGGTACACCATCCTGCGGCCCACGGGAGAGATTGATTTGGGTACGGATTTCTGATTGCTTTCCTACCTTCGGAGCCTATGGAGGAAGACAGGTTCATCCGCGTCAGCAAGACTGCCGAACGGTTTTGGCTCGTGGCCATCGCGGTTTCTGCAGGGTTAGCGGCCTACGCTATCGCTACGGAAGGCTGGGAAGCGCAGGGCGAGATGGTGTTGATCCCGGCACTTGCGGGGCTGTGGTACGCTTTTCGGCGCACTTTCCGAAAACGCATGGAACGAAACCGTTCCTGATTTTCCCGATTTCGATTCATAATGGACCCTGATCCTGAAGCGCTTACTGGCTCATTGATTGTTATCGCGGTTTCGCTGGTTGCGTCCGCCTTTTTCTCCGGCCTCGAACTCGCCTACGTTTCTGCAAACCGGCTTCAGATTGAACTCGACGCAAAGCAGAGTTTCAGCGGAAGGCTCATCGCCCGCTTGATTGCCCGACCACAGTTGTTCATCGGGTCCATGTTGGTGGGGAACAACCTGGCTCTTGTGTTTTGTGGTTTGGAGTCCGGCCGCCTGTTAGGGACTGCGCTCTTCGGCACCCCGGACTGGACGGTGGCGAGTTCGCCGTTGCTTGCACTTTCGTCCCAAACGGCCGCCACCACCATCGTGGTGCTCGTCCTGGCCGAGTACTTGCCTAAATCGCTGGTACATTCCGAGCCAAACCATTGGCTGCGTCGCTTTGCCCTTCCTCTCACCGCCATCCATTACGCACTGCTGCTGCCCACCTGGCTCGTGGTCACCATCAGCCGCGGGGTCATCCGAGTGATCGACCGGAAACCCGCGGGGAAAGCCCAAGAACAGGAATCCTTGGGCTCAACGGATTTGGACCACTTCATCCGCACCCTCAGCGGACGCATGGAGCCCGAGCAGGAACTCGAACACGAGCTCCAAATCATGCAAAACGCACTTGAATTCAGCAACATACGCGTTCGCGATTGCCTGATTCCGCGCAACGAGGTCGTCGGAATCGAGGCGAACACCGCGATGTCCGACGTGCGCGAACAGTTTGCCGCCACCGGGCTGTCGAAACTTGTGGTGTACGAATCCGACATCGACCACATCGTCGGCTACGTGCACTCGAAGGACCTCTTCAAACGCCCAGCCACCATCCGCGAGGTTCTTCACCCCACCTTCGTGGTTCCTGAGCCCATGCCAGCGGACGAAGTGCTCAGCAGATTCATCGCGCGCAGAAGGCACCTGGCGGTGGTTGTCGATGAGTTCGGGGGCACCTCTGGCATCGTTACGATGGAGGACCTCATGGAGCAATTGCTGGGTGACATCGAAGACGAACACGACGTTGCCGAGGAAATCGAAGAGGAAATCGAGCCCGGTTGTTGGCGGTTCTCCGCACGCTTGCATGTGGAAGACATCAACGAACGGCACGGGCTGGAACTTCCATTGCATGACGCGTACGAAACGCTGGGGGGACTGGTATTGCACCATGCAGAGGAAATTCCCGAAGAAGGCTACACGCTGCCTTTAGCGCGCTGCATCTTGGAAGTGGAGGCCGTAGAGGCGCACCGGATCGGCATCGTCCGGGTGCGCTACCTCGGCGCAGAAGGGTCAGCAGAGTCCCCGCTGTAACCTCCCGGCACACACCGACGTACCTGCCGCCGAATCACGTATCTTCGCGCACCTGAATTCTTAGACGTTTCGCCATGTCCCTGATCGAGAGAATCCGCAAACGCCAAGGCCTGCTCATCGCCCTCATCGGGTTAGGCATGCTGGGCTTCCTTGTTCCGTACGACGCCGTCATGGCCCTCTTCGGCCGTGGCACGAACCGCACCATCGGTGTAGTGAACGGGGAGGAAATCAGTGCGTTAGAGTACCAAAACGAGCTGCAAATGCGCCGCCAGCTGGGCTTTGAAGGTGCACAACTCGCAGAGGAAGTGTGGTCAGACATGACCACGGACTTGTTGTTGAAAGACAACCTCGACGAACTCGGGCTTTCCGTGAGCGACGAAGAATACCAAGAACTCATCTTCGGAGATGCCTATTCGCCGTACCTGAGCCGGGCGTTCTTCTCAGATCCGCAGGCGAAGTCGTTTTGGCAGCAAAACTTCCAGAGCATGCTGGGCACCCCGGAAGGCAAGGCAAATTACCTCGCTTACCGCAAGCTCATCTCAGCCAAGCGTGTTCGGGAGAAGCATGAGAGCTTGATTGTCAGCGGCATGTTCGCGAACAGCATCGAAGCAAAGCACGACTACCTCGCCGGCGCGCGGACGGTGGATTTTGACTATGTCGTCAAGCCCTATGCCTCCATCCCAGACGAAGAGGTGGAAGTGACGGACGCAGACGTCAAGGCCTACTTCAATGCGCACAAATCGGACCCCGAATACCGCCAACGCGAAGGCCGCGACATCACCTTCATCCGCATCCCTGTCAAAGCAACGGAAGCGGATGCAGCCGTATACAAAACCGAATTGGATTCCATCCGGGCCCAGTGGTCCCTTGCCAGCAACGACTCCCTGTTCATTGCTGCGAAGACAGGCGCTCCCATGCAGCGCATGCGCTACACCGCAGACGAACTCGCCACAGATCCGAATGAAGCTGGTTTCTTTGCCGCAGCTCCCGGAACGCTTGTCGGTCCCTACATCAAAGGCCAAGAGTTCCGCATCGCGCGGATCCTCGGTTTCAAGACCGAATCCGATTCTGCGAAATGCCGCCATATCCTGTTGCAGGCAAACGACGTGAACGACGCAGCCGAAATGGCCACTCTCCAAGCACGTGCGGACAGCATCCGGAAGGCGCTTGCAAAAGGGGCCAAATTCGAGGACCTGGTCACCCGCCACAGCGACGACCCGGGATCGAAAGCCACGGGTGGATTCTATGACTTCTTCCCTCGTGGGCGGATGGTGCCAGAGTTTGAAAACTTCAGCTTCAACAACCCCGCGGGAACGGTAGGTGTCGTTAAGACCAGCTACGGCTTGCACATTGTTGAGGCCATGGGCACCACGCCGCCGCAACGCCGCGTCGAGGTGGCCTTCGTCACCAAGCAATTGACCCCTTCGCAGGAAACTGCCCGCGCGGCCTACAGCGAAGCGAGCGAATTCGCCATCGACATCACCGACAAAGAAGCCTTCTTAGCCGCAGCAGGAGAAGCCGGTTATCCGACGAACATCGCCACCGACATCACCCGAGATGCGACGTCCATTTCCGGGCTTCAAACCGCAGGTGAAGTCATTTCTTGGGCGTTCACAGCGGAAGAAGGAGAGATTTCCACTCCCATCCTCGCAGACAACACCTACGTGGTGGCCTACCTCGATCGCAAGAAGCAGAAAGGGGAGCCCAAATTCGAGCATGTGGAAGAAATCATGCGTGCAGAAGCCATCAAGGAAGCGAAAGCCGAGAAATACGCCGAGCTCATGGTGGGCGAAAACCTGAACGCCATCGCATCCGCAGTACAAGGCAGCATTGCCACAGCTTCAGCCATCAGCCTGAAGTTCCCGTCCATTCCCCAAGCAGGTGCCGGAGCAGAGCCCGAAGTGGTCGGCCATGCCCTCGGCATGGCTCCGGGCACGGTCTCCCCAGCCATCAAAGGTGAAGTGGGGGTGTGGGCTGTGAGCACGTCAAAGGTTACTGAAGCTCCGGAGAAAACCGACTTTGCGAACGAGCAGCTGAACTTGCTGTCCCGTGCGCGCGGCGGGGCCTATGCCCGGATTTCGAATGCGATGCTCGAGGCAGCAGACCTCGAAGACTTGCGTTCGGCTGAAGAGTGAGCCGATACAGCTACGACCTGCCGGAGTCCGCGATTGCGACTTCGCCCGTTGAACCGCGTTCCGCGAGCAAGTTGCTTGTGGTGCGCGCAGACGGTTTGCTGCAAGACGCGGAGTTCAAGGAGGTTCCGCACCTGTGCGCTGGTTACTCCGCATTGTGGGTCAACGACACCCGGGTCATTCGGGCGAGGTTGCTGTTGACCAAACCCACCGGAGGTGCGCTTGAAGTCTTCCTGCTCGAGCCCGTGGGGTTGGCCATGGAGGCTGCTTTGATCGCGCGTGGAGAGGTGACTTGGACGTGTCTCGTGCGAGGTGCGCGCCGCTGGACCAGCGGAGAAGCTTCTGCGGAATTCACAACGGCTGCGGGCGGGCGCGGTCAGCTGACGGCACGGGAGGTCGGGGCCGACGTGGGCACCCGGCGCATCGCATTTCGTTGGGCACTGCACGAACCGGACGGCGCGTCTCCGGCATGGACCGACGTCCTCGAAGGCCTGGGCCGGGTGCCGTTGCCGCCGTACATGCACCGCGAGGATACCGAGGCCGACGTGCAGGCGTACCAAACCGTATTCGCCACCCACGCCGGCAGCGTGGCGGCCCCGACTGCAGGTCTGCACTTCGACGAACCGCTGTGGAAAGAGATCCACGCCGTCCTTCCGGTGCAGCGGGTGACCCTCCATGTCGGAGCGGGCACCTTCCGCCCCCTCGACGAGGACGGACCTGAAAACCACACGATGCACGCGGAACGGTGCATCCTGACAGCAGACACCTTGAAGGCATTGGCCGCAGCACCCGATGCGGGCCGGGTGGCCGTAGGGACCACCACGCTGCGCACCCTCGAAAGCGCTTTTTGGTTCCTCGTGGAATGGCACCGGACCGGGCGCCGGCCGGACGAAGTGCGGCAATGGATCCACCGAGAGGCCGCCGCCGACCATGCTGCGGAGCTGGGCTGGGGACTGCGGGAGGCCGCCGCGTGGGCCTGCAACACCGCAGAGGCCAGCGATGGCCTCGAGTTCGCCACCTCGCTCATGATCGTTCCGGGCTACACCGTCCGGACGGTGGATGCCTTGATTACGAACTTCCACCAACCCGAAAGCACCCTGCTGTGCCTCGTCGAGGCCGTGGCGGGGGACGTTTGGCGCGAAGCGTACGCACACGCCTTGCGCTCCGGATACCGCTTCCTGAGTTATGGCGATGCGTGCCTGTTCGAGGTGCGGCGCTACCTTTGAACCCATGGGAAATCACCTCGTCATCGGAGCAGCCGGCCAGCTCGGCGTGGAACTTGTGCTCGCTCTTCAAGCGCGGGAAGGCATCGAAAACGTCGTGGTGGCGGACATCCGCATGCCAGAAAACGAGGCCGTGTTGCGCAGCCCCTTCGTGTCGCTCGATGCCACGGACGGGGATGCCATCGAAGCGGTGCTGCGGTCGCGTCCATTCGAGGCGGTATACCATTTGGCGGCGTTGTTGAGTGCGACAGGGGAACAGCGTCCGCTGCTCGCCTGGGACCTGAACATGCGCTCGTTGCTGCATGTGCTCGAGGCGGCCCGGCAAGGGTGGGTGCAGCGGGTCTTTTGGCCCAGCTCCATCGCAGTCTTCGGACCGGCCACCCCGAAGGACGCAGTTCCCCAAGATGCGCGGCTCGACCCCACCACCGTGTACGGCATCTCGAAGCAGTCTGGCGAATGGTGGTGCAACTACTACCACAGCCGGTACGGGGTGGACGTGCGCAGCCTGCGTTACCCCGGCCTCATCGGCCACCGCTCGCTGCCCGGCGGCGGCACGACGGATTATGCCGTCGAGATCTTTCAGTTCGCCGCTTCCGGTGCTCCGTACACGTGCTTCTTGCGCGAAGATTCCGCACTCCCCATGATGTACATCGAGGATGCGGTGGCTGGGACGTTGCAGCTGATGGACGCCCCGGCGGAGTCCATCACCGTGCGGACCTCGTACAACATGGGGGCCATGAGCTTTACGCCCGAAGAACTCGCAAGCGCCATCCAGCGGGAGGTTCCAGAATTCACGGTCCACTACCGCCCGGACCACCGCCAAGCCATTGCAGACTCGTGGCCGCGCTCCATCGACGACCGTGCGGCTCGCCGCGACTGGGGGTGGGCGCCGGCGACGGATTTGGCCCGCCTCACGCACGTCATGCTGGAGGCATGGACGGCGCGGGTGGCGGCAGAACACACCCCCAGCTGACATGGAAACACTGCACATTCTCAACAGCCTTACGCGGGAAAAGGAGCCCTTCGCGCCCCTGCATCCCCCGCACGTCGGGCTGTACGTCTGCGGCCCCACGGTGTATAGCAACGTGCACCTCGGCAATGTGCGGACCTTCCTCACGTTCGACATCGTCTTCCGCTACCTGACATTCCTCGGCTACAACGTGCGCTATGTCCGGAACATCACGGACGTCGGTCACCTGACAGATGACGCAGACGCAGGCGAGGACAAAATCGGCAAGAAGGCGCGGCTCGAAAATCTCGAACCCATGGAGGTCGTGCAGCGTTACACGAACGACTTCCACGACGTGATGCGGGTGTTCAACATCCTGCCCCCGTCCATCGAGCCGACGGCCACCGGGCACATCGTGGAACAAATCGAACTCATTCGCACCCTCATCGAGCGTGGGTTCGCCTATGAATCAAAGGGTTCTGTGTATTTCGATGTGCGGGCTTTCAACGAAGTGCATCCGTACGGCGAACTGAGCGGACGGCGCATCGACGAGCTGCTGACGAACACGCGCGAACTGGACGGGCAAGACGAGAAACGCGACGGGCTGGACTTTGCACTGTGGAAAAAGGCAGAACCGCAGCATTTGATGGCGTGGCCGTCACCGTGGAGCGTGGGCTTCCCGGGCTGGCATTTGGAGTGTTCGGCGATGAGCACGAAGTACCTCGGCCAGGAGTTTGACATCCACGGCGGCGGGATGGACCTCAAGTTTCCTCACCACGAGTGCGAAATCGCCCAAAACGTGGGCGCCTTCGGCACCGCACGTCCGGTCCGCACCTGGATGCACGGCAACATGCTGACCGTCAACGGCCGGAAAATGGCCAAATCCGAAGGCAACGGCTTCACCCCCGAGGAACTCATCACCGGCAACCACCCGCTCCTCGAACGCGGCTACGACCCGATGACGGTGCGGTTCTTCATGCTGCAAGGCCATTACGCCAGCACCCTCGACTTCTCGAACGAGGCCCTCCAAGCCGCCGAGAAAGGCCTCGAACGGCTGCAGCGGGCGCGGGCCGCGTTAGACACCTTGCGGCCCGGCGCCGCTGCCGCCTCCGTCGACCTCGACGACTTCCGCGCCCGGTGTGCCGCCGCGATGAACGATGACTTCAACACGCCGGTGCTCATCGCCCAGCTCTTCGAAGCGGCGCGCTGGATCAACAGCGCCCGGGACGGCCACACCTCCTTGTCCACGGACCAAATCTCCGGCCTGCGCAACGTCCTCGACGACTACCTCGTCACTGTTCTCGGCATCCACAGCACAACCTCCACTGCCGCTTCCGGCGACTTGCAAGGCAAGCTCCTCGACCTGCTCGTGGGCCTGCGAACGGACGCAAAAGGGCGAAAGGACTTTGCCACCGCCGACGGCATCCGCAACGCATTGACGGCCCTCGGCGTGGGCATCACCGACACGAAAGAAGGCAGCACATGGAGCCTCGACGCATGAACCGGCTCCTCGGAGCGTTCCCGGTATTCCTGGCGGTCTGCCTTGCGGCCTGCTCCGGCGAGAAGAAAGACGAGGAAACCGCAAAGCCGCAGCGCACCGCTGCCCCGGCATTTTCCGCTGATTCGGCATACGGCTACGTCGAGGCCCAGGTAGCCTTCGGCCCGCGTGTGCCCAACTCCGCAGCCCACCGGGCATGTGGGGACTACCTGATCGCAGCGCTCAAGCGCCACGGGCTGGAAGTCACGGTGCAAGAAGGCAAGGTCCGGGCGTACGACGGAACATTGCTGGACATGCGCAACATCATCGGTTCGTACAAACCGGAAGCCGCTGAACGCGTGATGCTCTTTGCACACTGGGACACCCGGCCCTTCGCCGACAAAGACACCTTGCGGCAGCGCGAGCCCATCGACGGGGCGAACGACGGCGGGTCCGGCGTCGGGGTGCTGCTCGAAGTGGCGCGCCACCTGGCTGCGGGCAACGGGCCCGACGTCGGAGTGGACATCGTGTTCTTCGACGCGGAGGATTATGGCCGTCCGGAATGGGCGCCACGGACCGACACCGACTTCCGCGACTGGTGCCTCGGGAGCCAGTACTGGGCGGCGCAGCCGCACAAGGTCGGCTACCGCGCGAAGTTTGGGATCCTGCTCGACATGGTCGGCGCGAAGGACGCTGTGTTCAACCAAGAAGGCACGTCCCTCGTGTACGCGCCCACCGTGGTGACGAAGGTGTGGAATGCCGCGCGCGACCTCGGTTACAGCAACCTCTTCCGCTCCGACAAGACGCCCCAAACCGTAGACGACAACCTCTTCGTCTCGGAAATCGCAGGCATTCCCAGCGTGAACATCGTCCATTACCAAGTCACCGTCCTGCCCATGGGCTACGGCGCTTTCCACCACACCCACCGCGACAACATGGACATCATCGACCGCAAAACACTCGATGCCGTGGGCAAGGTCGTGATGGACGTGGTGTGGAACGAGTGACCAGGTTTTCAACGACCGACCGCGTACATTTCACGACCGACCGCGTTTTTCGCTCCGCCTTGCGGGCCGAAATTCGGGGCATGTGCCGCCGCGTTTCGATGATGCTTTTGCTGCTCGCCGGGGGGGCGTTCGGGCTCACTGCCCAAACCCACGACCTGGCCGGCGATGTGCCCACCCTGCTCCAGCGGGGAGACTCGCTGTTGGCCGCGGGCCGGCCGGTCGCCGCACTTGCGATGTACCGAGGTGCGGAGCAGCGCGCCACCGATCCCTGCCAACTCGCCCAAGCCCACACCGGCATCGGGGTGGTGCACGCTGCCAGCGGCAACGCCGATCCGGCGACGGAAGCGTGGAAGCAGGCCCTGCGTGGACTGTCGGCCTGTGGCGCCGCTTCGCGCGAGCGTTTGGCCCTCAAACTCGCCCAAGGGTATGTGCAACTCCACCTCGAAGACGACGCCCGCGCGGTGGTCACGCTCGAACTGCGCCGCCAGCCACAATCCGTGGAACTCAAGAAGATGCTCGCGCGCATTGCATTCATCCAAGGCGATTGGGAACTCGCCGAAGCCGTCAGCAGCGAAGGCCTCGACCTGCTGACCGGGGGGGTGGACGTCGCGCACTTGACGCTGAAGGACCGCCGGCCATTTACCGAGTTGATGCACCTGCGGGTGACCAGCCATGCCATGGCTTACCACCGCTTGCCCGATTCGCTCTTGACTCCCTACCGCGCGGGGTTAGCGGCTCTTCGAACGGACGAGGCCCAGGCATTCCGGGAAGAACTGCACCGCGCGCTGGCTTCTGAAGGCATGCACCTCGAGGCACTCGGGATGGCCCGGGAAATCTTGGCCGCAACCCCTGCCCTCGAACCGGTGGGCTATGCACAAGCCGCACTGCGGGTGGCAGAAAGTGCCCGCTCTGCAGGGCGGCCGATGGAGGCCCTCATCGCCTTCCACGACGCGACCGCCGCAGCCGAACGTGCCGGTGAGCCGGAGGTTTTAGCCGGCATCCACCGGCAGGCGGCGACCTTTGACGTGGAGCGCGGCGACCTTGCAGGTGCGGTTGACCGCTACCGCTCCCTCGACAGCTTGCAACAGCTCCTGCTCGCAGCCGCAAATCCGGATTCCGGCGCAGACCGGAAGACCTTCACCGAGCAAGTCGCCAGCGAAGACGATCCGTTCGAGCGGGATGAGGCGGGCGCCGGAGGGGCTGGACGCGCCCGCGGTCCCGGCGCTTGGCCGTGGGTGGTCGCGTTGCTGGGGCTCGGTTGGTTCGCGTTTGCCCTGCACAACGGCTCGCTGCGGCGGGCGCTGCGCATCGAGCGGGGCCGCGTAATCCGACTCCGGAGCCTCGTGCCCGCCGACCGGTTCGGGCCCGCACATGCGGCGCCTGCTGACCCGGCGGAAGCCCTGAGCGTTGATGCGTTCTTAGCTGGTCTCGACCGCGATTTGGTCGATTCCGTGGACTGGACCGTACCGGCAGACTTTGCGGAACAGCTTTCCACGGACCAACAATCCGCCATCCGCGCCCTGCTCGAGGGCATCGCAGAGCTTCCCAACACCGGCAACCGGATCCGTGCTGAAATCACCCCCTCTGCGGCGGGATGGCGGCTCTCCCTGGTGGGCGAGGGCTCCGGGATGTCCGAAGCCATGCGCGGGCTCTTCAGCGGTCAGGAATCGCCCACGTCGGGACGTTGGTCTGCCGTCCAAGGCACCTTGCGCTCCATCGCAGCCCGCCTGACGGTAGAACGCACAGCCGACCTGCGGGAACGCGTGAACGTCGACTTCAGCCCGCGGCGCCGGTAAACGTGTGCAGGAAGCGGACGTCGTTTTCGAAAAACGCCCGCAAGTCGCCGATGGAGTGCCGAAGCATCGCGATGCGCTCGATGCCCATGCCGAAGGCGTAGCCGCTGTAGCGCTCCGGGTCGATGCCTGAAGCGGCCAGCACGTCCGGGTCCACCATGCCACAGCC
>CAZMNI010000018.1:11996-18437 GCA_964567615.1 uncultured Chryseobacterium sp. | reverse complement strand
GCGTTGATGCGTGTGATCAGCCGGGACGCCAGCGCGGCGTCCTCAGGCTTCAGCACGTCGGCTAACGGGCCTGCGATGTCGACCTTCCCTGCCCCCGTGCGCTCGCCGATCCCCAAGGGCTGCTCGACGCCATCGGTTCGTCCGCCGTGGGCCTGAAGGTGTCCGGCGGCATCCGGACGACCGAAGCTGCTGCTGCCTTTGCCGCCCAAGTGGAGGCCCGTTTTCCGAACTCTCCCTTGCTTCCGACGCGGTTCCGCATCGGAGCATCTGAACTCTTTAACCTGTTGACCCACCGTGCTCGTTCCTGAATTCATCCGCCGCAAGCGCGACGGCGAGGCCCTCTCGCCCGACGCCATCCGTTCGTTCGTCGCCGGCATGGCCGACGGCAGCATTCCTGACGCCCAAATCGCTGCCTTCGCCATGGCTTCGCTGTTCCGGGGCCTCTCCGCCGACGAAGCAGTCGCCTTCACCTTGGCCATGCGCGACTCGGGCAAGGTTCTGCACTGGGATCCCAGCGCGCTGGGCGGTCCCGTGGCGGACAAGCACAGCACCGGCGGGGTGGGCGATGCGGTGTCGCTGGTGCTCGCCCCGATGGCCGCGGCGTGCGGCGTCTTCGTGCCCATGATCGCCGGTCGCGGCCTGGCGCATACGGGCGGGACCATCGACAAGCTCGAGGCGATTCCCGGCTACACGACGGCTCCAGGAATCGCTCGTTTTCAGGAAGTTGTAGCCTCCGTCGGCTGCGCCATCGTCGGCCAAACCCAGGAACTCGCCCCCGCCGACGGCCGCCTCTACGCCATCCGCGACGTCACCGCCACCGTCGAACAAATCGGACTCATCACCGCCAGCATCCTGTCGAAAAAACTGGCCGCCGGCCTCGGCTCCCTGGTGATGGACATCAAAGTGGGCTCGGGCGCCTTTATGCAGAACGAAGAAGTCGCCCGCGCCCTCGCGGACTCCCTCCGTACGGTCGGCGCCGGAGCAGGCTTGCCCGTCCGGACCCTGCTCACCCCCATGGACGAGCCGCTGGCGGACGCCGCCGGCAACGCGCTCGAAGTTGCTGAAGCCGTAGCCCTCCTCCGCGGCGAAGTCCGGTCCCCGGCACTGCTCGAGGTGACCCTGCGCCTCGGTGAAGAGCTGCTGCTCGGTGCCGGAGTGGAAAAGGACCCCGATGCTGCCCGGGCGCGGCTCGTCGGCGTGCTGAAGTCCGGTGCCGCGGCAGAGCGCTTCGGGCGCATGGTGGCGGCACTGGGTGGCCCGACCGACTTTGTGGAGCGATCCGCGCAGTATCTGCCTACGGCGCCGGTGGTGTTGGAGGTTTGGCCCGCGGCGGTGCACAGCGGCAAGCTGCTTGCCCGCATCGACACACGCCGTCTGGGACTGGCCGTGGTGGAGCTGGGAGGCGGCCGCAGCCGCGGTGGCGACTCCATCGACCCAGCCGTCGGCATCGACCGCTGGATGCGCGTGGGAATGCCCATCGATCCCGCTCGTCCGCTGGCCCGCATCCACGCCCGCACCTTCGCCGCCGCCGCGCGCGCAGCCGATGCCGTCCGTGCGGCGTGCACCTTCGCCGCATGAACCTGACCCCTCCCTGAGTGTTCTAGCCCCATGGTGAAAGTCAAGGTCTTCGATTCCACCGAGGCACGGGCCTCCGCCCGCCGCCCGGCCCCCGCGCCCCCCACCGACGCCACGGCCTTCCACGCCGTCGTGGAGAGCCGGCGCAGCGTGCGCATCTACTCGGACGACCCCGTTCCCGAGGACGTCGTGGCCCGCTGCATCGACGCGGCCTTGCTCGCCCCGAACTCCTCGAACCTCCAGACCTGGCAAATCCACTGGGTGCGGTCGCCCGAGAAAAAGGCCGCCCTCGTCGAAGCCTGCCTCGGCCAACCGGCAGCAGCGACGGCCCAGGAGCTCTTCGTCTTTGTGGCCCGCCCGGATCTGTGGCGTGCAAACAACGACCGCATGCTCGCCCGCCTGGACGCCGATCCGAACGTCCCCGAGCGCGGCAAGCAGTACTACCGTGTCATCACGAAAATCGCTTACAACCAGGGGCCTTTCGGGCTCCTCGCGCCCTTCAAGTGGCTGTGGTTCACCGTGCGGGGTCTCACGAAACCGACGCCGCGCGAGCCCATCGGACTCGGCCACATGCGGATTTGGGCGCACAAGTCGACGGCGCTCGCGGCGGCCCACTTCATGCTGGCGTTGCGGGCGGAGGGCTTCGATTCGTGTCCCATGGAAGGCCTGGATTCCGCTCGGGTGAAACGGCTACTGGACCTGCCGGCCGCGGCTGGCATCTGCATGGCGGTGTCGGCGGGCCGCCGGGCAGAAGGTGGGGTGTACGGCCCGCGCTACCGGTTCCCGCGCGAAACCGCCGTGTTCGAGCACTGAAGGATACCGGGTTGCCGTGCAACCGAGGTGCCTGTCAGGGAGTTGCTACATTTGGTCCCCTTTCGTGATGATGCAGATGATGGTTCGACTTTTCCTGTGTGCAGTGGCGGCGTGCGCTGTGGCGGTTCCAGCCTCCGCGCAGTTCACTGTGCATGGCAATGCCCAGGCGGTCGCAAATTCTCCCGGTTGCTGGAATCTCACTGCGAACAGTGGAAACCAGGATGGGCAGATTTGGAGCACAGCGAATGTCAATGTCAATCAGCACTTTGACATGATTGCGGACGTGCGTTTGAGCAGCACGACGAACGACGGTGGTGCCGACGGCATGGCCTTCGTGCTGCGTCCGTCTACCACCACCCCCGACGGAATCGGGGGTGGCCAAATGGGCTTCGGGCTCATCTCGCCGTCCATCGTTGTGGAAATCGACACCTACTCGAACACCGGTGCTCCGATTTTCGATTTGGCCACCGACCACATCGGCGTCCAAAAAAACGGGTCCAACCTACATACAGGGGCAAACGTCATCGCTGCCCCCGTATCCGCACTGAACACCGGCGGCAACATCGAAAACGGCAACTACCACACCCTGCGGGTCACGTACAACCCGGACACGGACGTCTTCAAGGTGTTTTTCAATTGCATCGAGCGCATTTCCACCACGGTCGACCTGGCCGCCGTGCTCGGCACGAACCTGGTCCGGTGGGGCTTTACGGCCGGAACTGGAGGGGCCTCGAACCAGCACCGCGTGTGCGATCCCGTGTGGGTGGCCGGGATGGGGAATTTCCTCGCAGAATCCACGGCAACCTGCGCAGGAGCACCCTCGACATGGACCATTCCGGCGGGAATCACGGGCGTTTCGTGGTCGCCTGCCACGGCGCTTTCCGCCACCACGGGGTCGACGGTGACGGCGTCGCCCACCACCACCACGACGTATACAGTGACTTACAACAACCTGTGCAACGCGCCCACCACGGAGCAGTTCACGGTGAACGTCGCCGCCCTTCCCCCGTCGCCGAACCCTGTCGCCGCCGTGAGCTGCAACGGTACGCCCGTGGTGCTTTCGAACGGGCCATGGCCCGCGTCGGTCGTCGGCACATGGGCGGGTGGATCGACGGCGTCGTCGCTCTCGGTGACGGAAAGTGGGACCTACACGTTGGCTTTAGTCGACACGGTTCTGGGCTGCACGGCGTCGTACTTCACGAACGTCAGCGCGATCAATTTGGCGCCTGTTGCGCTCGGGCCTGACCTCACCGTGTGTGCGGGCACTTCGGTTTTCCTCGATGGTTCGGGAGGGAATGTCGGCGTGAGCGTGAGTTGGAACGGGGTTCCTGGTGCGCCGCTTTTTACCGCCTCGAATCCCGGCACGTACATCGCCGTGGCCTCACAGGGTCCATGTTCTGTGCGGGATACTTTGGAGATAGACTGGCACCCGGAATACGCTCCGGGCCTGCCTGCTGGGCCATTAGAGCTTTGCCTCGGAGGAACGCTAGATCTTGAAGCTGAGGCTGCGGGGTGGACCGGTGGGCCGGTGGAATTCGAATGGTCCACCGGGGACCATGTTTCGACGCTTGCAGTAGATGTGGTGGGGGTCTATTCGGTGACGGTGACCACCGATGCGGGCTGTTCGTTCAGCGATGAAGTGGAGGTGGTCGCTTCGCCAAACCAAGGCGTCGACCTCGGCGCCGACCTGACACTCTGCAACACGGCCACCGAAGTGCTGTCCAGCGGCTACCCTGCTGCCCACACTGCCTGGACATCGCTGACGGCCGGTGGACCGGAGGTGGACGCGGCGACGTATCCGGTGGGAGGGGAGGACGAGGTGGTGGCCGTCGAGGTGACCTACGGGCTGTGCATCAGCCGGGATACCCTCTCCGTGGACCACGTTCCGCTTTTCGACCCGGGCCTGGCAACGTCGGTGGACCTGTGCTTGAACGACAGCGTGCTCCTCGTCGCTGCCGAGGGAGCGGACAGCTACACCTGGACCGGCGGTGCTTCGGGTACCTCGCTGTGGGTGGATGCGCCCGGGCTGTATTCAGTGTCTGCACCCATTTCCGGATGTCCCCACTCGGATGCCATCCAGGTCGTGCCCTCGGCGAACACGGGGGTCAGCCTCGGTTCCGACGCGGTGCTGTGCGACGGCAATACCTTCACGGTGGCCAGCGGCTACACGGCTTCTGAGACGACGTGGTTCGTGAACGGCAGTGCAGCGGGCAATGCGGCGCTGTGGTCGGTGTCTGGGAACGACGCGGAGCTCGTGGCCGAGGTCACCGTGGGCGCGTGTGTGGCCCGGGATACCGTCGCGGTGGATCACGTGCCGTACTTCGATGCGGGACTGCCGGCCACGGTGGAGGTCTGTGCCGGGGATAGTGTGTTCCTGTCGGCTGCACCGGGAGCGCCGGTGTACAGTTGGAATACGGGGGCGGTGTCGCAGGGGATTTGGGTTGCCGCGGGCGGCAACGTGACCGTCAACACCCCTATCCAAGGCTGTCCGCACACCGACGCGACGCAAGTGACGGTCATTCCGCTGCCGCAGGTCGAGCTCGGGTCCGATCTGGAATTCTGCGAGGGCGAATCCGTGCTGCTGTCGACGGGCATTTTCCTGTTCGATGCGACTACGTGGTCGGACGGCTCGGGCGAACCCACGCTCGAGGTCGATGCCTCGGGACAGGTCAGCGTGTCGGTAACGGTAGACGGCTGTACCTCAGGCGATGCATTGCAGGTCACGGTGCATCCGCTGCCGGTGTTTGAGCTGGGCCAGGACCGAATGCTGTGTCCCGACGAAACGGCTCTGCTGGCCACCGGGCCCATGCCGTCGGGCACCACGGTGGTTTGGAACTCGGGGACGACGGGCACGACCTACGAGGCCGAATCCACGGGCGTGTACATTGCCACCGCCACGCGCAACGGCTGCACGTGGTCCGACGAGGTCGCCGTCGAGGTAGCGGATCGCCTCGTGGCCGACGTGCCGCTCGAATTGCTTCTCTGCGAGGGCGATTCCATCCTCGTGACCGTGGAGAACGCGCCTAACCTGTTTCCCGAATCCTACCTGTGGAGCACCGGGGACGCCACACCCGCGATTTCCATCGGCCGCCAGGGCAAATTCGATGTGACGGTCAGCAATGCCTGCGAATCCGTGCTGTCTGAGTTCGAGGTGCGGCTCGAGCCGTGCGGCTGTGTGGCGTGGGTCCCGAGTGCCTTTACGCCCGACAACGACGGACGCAACGACGGCTTCAAGCCCGTATTAAGCTGTGCGCCAGGCCTGTACACCTTCCGGGTCTTCAACGCGTGGGGCGAGCAAATCTTCGCCACGTCCGATCCGGATGCCGTGTGGATGGGCCAAACCGAAACCACCCCCGGCTCCGGCTCCCACTCCGGCTACTTCAGTCCGAACTCCCTCTACCGCTGGACCCTCGAGCTGACCTTCCCCGAAACCGACGACATCCGCATCGTCCAATCCGAAGGCACGGTGGTGGTGATGCGGTAGGTTGAGGTTGAGGTTGAGGTTGCGACGATGTGTCCCTGAACGAGGTCAGGGGCGCTTGTACGCGGAGCGGTGCACGCCGGCGACGGCGCGGCCGGAAGGGTCGTTGACGTTTGCGAGGGAGGCGCTCCATTCGAGGGCCTTTTCCGTGCTGCAGGCGACCGATTTGCCGCCGGGAACGGTGGCGGCGCAGGCGGCGGAAGGGAACAGCCGCTCGAAGATCGTGCGGTAGTAGTAGCCCTCCTTGTTCATGGGCGGGTTGATGGGGAAGCGGACCGCAGCGCGGGCGAGCTCCTCGTCGGTCACGTGGGCCTCGGCGAGGTCCTTGAGGGCGTCGATCCAGCCGTATCCGACCCCATCGGAGAACTGCTCTTTTTGGCGCCAAACTATTTCCTCGGGCAGCACGTCCTCGAAGGCCTGGCGGATGATCTCCTTCTCGATTTTGCCGGCGCCGCCCATCTTGAGGGCCGGGTCCATCCGCATCGCGAAGTCGATGAAAGGCGTGTCGAGAAAGGGAACGCGGGCTTCGATGCCCCAAGCCATCATCGACTTGTTTGCGCGGGAGCAGTCGT
>CAZMNI010000018.1:9054-11896 GCA_964567615.1 uncultured Chryseobacterium sp. | reverse complement strand
ACGCGGGCTTCGATGCCCCAAGCCATCATCGACTTGTTTGCGCGGGAGCAGTCGTACTTGCTGAGGGCGAGCACTTTGCGGACAGTTTCCTCGTGGAATTCCCGGGCGTCAGGCGCGAGGTGGAAGTAGAGGTAGCCGCCAAACAGCTCGTCGGCGCCTTCGCCGCTCAGGACCATCTTGATGCCCATGGCCTTGATTTGGCGCGCCATCAGGTACATCGGCGTGGAGGCACGGATCGTGGTTACGTCGTAGGTCTCTACGTGGCGGATCACATCCTCAAGCGCATCGATGCCCTCCTGGATGGTGAAGGTCAAACTGTGGTGCACCGTGCCGAGGTGTGCAGCTACCTTTTCTGCGGCCGCCACGTCCGGGCTGCCAGCGAGGCCGATGCTGAAGCTGTGCACGCGGGGCCACCAGGCTTCCGTCGCGCCGTCGTCCTCGACCCGGTTCCGAGCGTACTGCATCGCTACGGCGGCCACCACGGACGAATCGAGTCCTCCGCTGATGAGCAGCCCGTACGGCACGTCGCTCATC
This sequence comes from uncultured Chryseobacterium sp., assembly GCA_964567615.1. Lineage (GTDB taxonomy): Bacteria > Bacteroidota > Bacteroidia > Flavobacteriales_D > Sanyastnellaceae > CAMCYM01. Next base: position 11,362 of record CAZMNI010000018.1, on the reverse strand, counting down.
AAGTGGCTCCGGACAGCAGCCGACAATGCTTCGCGCACATCTTCAGGGGTTGCGGCGGTCTTCGGGTGGGTGTCGTAGTTCATCCAATCCCGCACGTAGTAGCGGACCGGTGCGGCATCGGCAGAGCTCCAGGTGTGGCCGGCGGGGAATTCCTGCACATCGACGCAGGACTCGGCCAGCGCCTTCATTTCCGATGCCACCATCAAGCGGCCTTTGCGGTCGTGGCCGTAGTAGAGCGGGATGATGCCGATGGGGTCGCGGCCGATGAGCCACGAGCCGTCGGCGGGGTTGTAGAGTACGAACCCAAACATGCCGTGCAGGTGGTGGACGCAGCCCGCGCCGTGCTTGCGGTAGAGCGCGAGGATAACTTCGCAGTCGCTGCCCGTTTGGTACGGAAAATCAGCAGCCTCGCCTGCACGCAACGCCTTGTGGTTGTAGATCTCGCCGTTCACCGCCAACACACCGCCCGTCTCCGGGTCGCGCAACGGCTGGGCGCCGCTGGTTACGTCGACGATGGCAAGCCGCTCGTGGGCAATGACGGCGCGGTCGTCTTGGAAGATGCCGCTCCAGTCCGGCCCGCGGTGGCGCTGCAGCTTGGACACAGAAAGGACGGACGCACGGTCGGCCGCGTCGGTGGCGGTCGCATTCAGCAGGGCAGCGATGGAGCACATGGCGTTCTCAGGAGTTTGGCGGGGCTTACGCTTCACATCTTCGGCAGGTTACACCCTATTTTCGCGGTCAACCTGTACGTCATGCATCTGTTCCGCCTCGCGCTTGCCGCCGTGTGTTTGCCCACTGCGGTGGCTGTTGCCCAAACGCACACCGACCCCACCATTCACCCCCACCACTTCCTCGTGGACCTTGCGCCAGGCTTCGCCCCGGAGAAGTGGGCGGCTTCGTTTGGCGGTCCGGTCCGGCTCGAACGCGTCCTGTCGCCGAAGCTGGGCTTGGTGCTCGTCGTGGCGGAAGGTGGGCTCGACGATGCCGGCTGGCTGCAGGCCTTCCGGTCCCATCGGGGGGTGGAGGCGGCCCAAATGGAGCACTACATCGCCGACCGCGTCACCGTCCCGAACGACCCCGGCTTCGGCCAACAATGGCACCACGTCGAATCCGGCGACCACGACATCGACAGCGACGAAGCGTGGGACATCACCACGGGCGGCACCTCGGCGGCAGGCGACCGCATCGTCGTCGCCGTACTCGAAACGGGCGGCTCGAACTTCAACCACACCGACCTCCAAGGCAACCACTGGGTAAACGTCCACGAAATCGCCGACAACGGCGTGGACGACGACGGCAACGGCTACGTCGACGACTACAACGGCTGGAACACCACGGCCGGCACCGACAACGTCGCCGGCGGTGGCCACGGCACTTCCGTGAGCGGCATGATCGGCGCCACCGGCGACAACGGCCTCGGCGGGGTGGGGGTGAACTGGGACGTCGAAATCATGCAAATCGACATCGCAAACGGGCTGACGGAATCGAACGTCATCGCCGGGTACGAATATGCACGGGTGATGCGGGAACTCTACAACGAAACCGGGGGCGAGAACGGTGCCTTCGTCGTCGTGACGAACGCATCGTGGGGCGTGGACCAAGCGAACCCGGCGAACTACCCCGTTTGGTGCGGCTTTTACGACGCCCTCGGCGAAGTGGGCATCCTCAACTGCGGCGCCACCACGAACTCTGCCCTGAACGTGGACGTGGTCGGCGATATGCCCACCGCCTGCTCCTCGGACTTCATGATCTCTGTTACCGCGACCGACGACAACGACGTGCGGACCTTCAGCGGATACGGCCTGACCACCATCGACCTCGGCGCACCGGGCGACAACGTGTACTTGCCGTCTGGCAACGCGAACTACAACTTCACCAGCGGAACATCGTTCGCAAGCCCGTGCGTGGCGGGGGCAGTTGCGTTGGTGTACAGCGCGCCGTGTCCGGAGCTGGCCGCGCTTGCCCTTGCGAACCCGGCGGCTGCGGCGTTGCTCGTGCGCTCGTACATCCTCGACGGGGTGGACCCGGTGAACGCACTTTCGGACGAGACCGTGACCGGTGGGCGATTGAACGTTTTAACCTCGCTGCAGTTAGCGCTGGGCAACTGCGGCCCGATCGTGTGCGAGCCGGGTACGTTTGAAGCGACGTTTGCCTGCCGCTACAACGCGGAAACCGATGCAGTCGAGACGGATTTGCTCGTGTTTGCAGAGCTGCCGTCGTTCCTGTGCAATCCAGATACGTTGTGCATCGCGGTAGGAAGCCAAGGGCAGTACACGTGTGACGTTTGGCCGGCCGACGGCATCCTCGC
>CAZMNI010000018.1:0-8954 GCA_964567615.1 uncultured Chryseobacterium sp. | reverse complement strand
GACGGTACGGTGGTGGCGGGTGTGCAAGAAGGGGATTATCTGGACGAGGCGACCCTGTACGTGTGGGAGGGGTGCGTGCCCATCGGGTGCCACACGCTGGTAGTTACCGATGCCTACGGCGACGGCGTGAACGGGACCCAATGGAACGGCCTGTGTGCCGCGGACGGTGATTTTTACCTGACGGTGGGCGGGGCCGTGGCTGCGGCGATGGCGGAGCCGGACTTCGGCGAATCCGTGTCCATTCCCTTCTGCTTGCCGGTGGTGCCGGGCTGCACAGATGCAGCGGCATGCAACTTCGATGCGGCGGCCACGGCGGACGACGGGTCGTGTGAAGTCGTAGGCGAAGGAGCGATTGCCGGTCCTACGGCACCGATGAGCGGCGTTCCCGTGACGTACACCTACGCGGGACCTGCGGACCATTTCTACACGTGGTCCGTGACGGGAGGGGTGATTACCAGCGTGGTTTCTGGGGTGGGGGTGGTCTCTGTGGAAGTGGTTTGGGGCGATGGTGTGTCCGGTGGCACAGGCACCATTTATGTCACAGAGGACAACGGCGCAGGTTGTACCGGAACGGCCAGTGGCTCGACCATCGCGGTCCTGCCGAACAGCGTCGAGGCCTTGGAAGGCGGTGCGGAACTTTCTGCCTTCCCGAACCCCGCCACGGACGTGTTCACCCTCGAAACGGGTCGCTCTGGTGCATACACCATGCGTGTTTTCGACGTCCGCGGAGCCCTTGTGGCAGAAGTGGCCGCGAACGCATCGCGGGTGCACCTCGACTGCAGCGCTTGGCCGGCAGGAACCTACACCGTGGAACTTTTCGGCGGGCCGGCAGCAACGGTGACCGTCGTCCGCTGATTCAGCGCGGGCCGAGCTCCATCCAAAACGACCCGCCGTGCCGCTCCACCCCAGCCGTGTGGGGGTGGTCCCAAATCCCCGCAAGCCGCTGGGCACAGTGCGGCTGTTCGGACACCCAGAAGGCCGGGAAAATCGGGCGGTACCGCAACGGAGCGGAAGCGACGGCTACAGCCAGCAGGTACTGTTCCGAGTATCCGCGTTCGCACATGTCTTGCGGATAATCCCACGGCAGATAGACGTCGTGGATGTGCACGAGCACGCCCTCGGGCAGGCTGGGCAACACTTCCATGAAAAGGGCCGTCACGTCCGAGTTGGGCAGCGCGCGGTGGCTGTTGTCCACGAACAGCACGTCGCCCGCCTCCAGCGTGCTCCAAACCTCCGGCTCGACCTCCTCGAACGGCCGCCGCACGGCGCGATCCACCAACCCGTCCACCTCGGCCCGCGGAAACGGGTCGATGCTGGTGATCTCGCATGCAAATCCCTCGGTGCGCGCGGTCCATGCGGCGAGTTTGGTCGAATTGCCCGATCCGACTTCTACGTAGCGCTTGGGCTTGCACTCCGCTAACACCGTGTGCAGGGCGGCCATGTCTAGTCCCGGAAGGAAGCCATTGTTCCAGCGCGGCATCGTACCGTCCGGTTCACTGCCTTCCGGCCGGATGGCATGAAGCACGGAGGCGCGGGCGGCCACACGGTCTACCCACGCCTCGATGCCAGGCCGATGTGCTGCAATCGCCTCCTCCACGGGCTTCCAGCCCTCCTGGCCCGGCGTTCGGCGCGGCCTCAGCTGCACCGGGTAATCCAGAAACAGCGCTTGCCAGCGGGGACTCAACGTGCGGTACAGCGTGCGGAGCATGTCCGCGAAGGTACACCGAAGCTTACTGCGGCGTCAGTTCGTGGGTGTCGAGGTTCAGCAAGAAGGTCGCATTGCCCCGTTCAACCGTAGCCAAGTTGTCACAGGAACCATCGCCGTAATCCACGTGCACATCCGGTCCCGGCCGTTCGATGTGCACAGTGCCAGAAACCGGGTAGCCGCACACTTGGTCGTGGACCACTGCAGTGAACGTGCGCGTCCGCGTGCCGCCTTGCGGTCCCGTTACCGTAGCGGTTCCGTCGCGTTGCACGATGTTGTCGAAACAATCTTCCGTAGCGTATCCTGCAAGCCAAACCGCCGTTCCCGACGCCTCCCGCTCGAACGATGCGCCGTTGCGCACGATGCTCAGGTCCGTGGTAAAACTGTAGGTCGGTTGGCCTTCCGCATTTGTGCCGGTGAACGTGCGGGTCTTCGTCCCATTCACCACCCGGTTTCCTACCGCAAAGTCCTCGAACGTCGCCGTCCACGTGGCGCCCTCGGTAGCGAGGATATCCCCGGTGATCACCAGTGAAATGATGCCGCTGCGGGTCACACCGTTCGGTCCGGTGCAGCCCGATCCGAAGTCCACCACAACGGTGCGGGGGTACACCCCTTCTCCGCTGTCGGTCAAGGTTGCACAGGTGCCGAATGGAGCCGACGTGCCGGCACAAGGACCGCCTCCACCGCCGGGCAAGGGCATAGCGGCCTCTGCAACTTCTTCGATGGCGCGGTCCGTCATTTCGGTCAAACTCTCGGCGGTTGCCGCATCCTCACTCAGGCTTTCCTCCCGGCGATCGCATCCGGCAAAAACAACAGCTGCAAACATCCCTGCGGTGAGGGTAGAAAGGTAGTTGAACTGCATGGTGGTCGTTTTCAAGGGGTTTGCAATGAAGACGTTCCTCTTTCCGTTTCTGTTTAAATCCGGTGCAAATTTTAACACCGGTTAGCATCGTACTCCGCCCGGATGCGGTCCACTTGGGCCGCGGTCCAATCGCGCGTCCGGCGCAGGTTTTCCTCGGGGTCAGTGCCTACAAACGTCTCGCCGAAACACACCGTGACATCGGTCCAACGCTTTCCAAGGTGCTTCCATGCGTGCGGAATGAACGTATCGTCCCCCACCCAAGCGATGGACGGATCCCGGTACTCGATGGCAATGGGCGTGATGGGGAATCCACCGTCTGCTGCAATGGCAAACATGGACGGCCGGTAGGGCCCCAGCTCCGGCCCGCGGTGGGTGGTGCCTTCCGGAAAAACCACGATTCCCATGCCTGCGTCGAGCCGTTCGCGTACCGCAAACCGGGTATTCCGGCGGCTTTCTCGGTCCTTGCGGTCGACCCAAATCGTCTTCAACGCACTCGCTCCCCAGCCGATGATGGGCCAATTCCGACTCTCGCTCCGCGCCACGAACGCCACAGGATGCTTCGCCGGCATCAGGACGGCATCCACGTAGCTGCGGTGGTTGCCCATCAGGAGGGAAGGTCCTTCCGGAGGGCCCCCTTCCCACCGCACCCGAATGCCCATCAACCGCTGGACACCGGAGATGTACAGCAAGTACATGCGGTGCATCGCATGCGGATTGCTTCGAGTAAACAGCCGCACCAAGGCCAACGTACCGCCGCACAGCGCGGTCCAAACGAGAAATCCAGGAATGCGGTAGCAGGAGCGGAGGTGGTTCACGTCGGAGGCTAAGTAAGAAGGTGCAAAATACGCGCTTCCATGGAACGGACAGGAACCCACCGCATCTTGCGAAACTTCTTCGGCAATGGACTGATGCACTGGATGTCAGCCCCGCCGGTAGGATGCGGTACGCGCAGACCTACCGCCGATAGAAACAGCCCGTGTCCCCGGTACCACGGGAATCCACCGGAATCGGGGTACCGCGCATCTCCGACGATTCCGTGCCCCACAGAGCAGAAGTGGACGCGCAATTGGTGCGTTCGCCCGGTGATCGGACGGGCGAGGACTGCCGTCGCTGGACCTCCACCGGGCAGCCTGCCTGTGCCTTGAACTTCGCAAATTGTATGCGCATGTTTACCGTTCACATCCGAATAAATATCGATTAAACCCTCGGTTTCTCCGTGGGTTAGAATCGCATATACCTTGCGAACATTTCCGGACTCAAACGCGAAAGAGCAGCCAGCGGCCGCACGTTGGGTCCGGGCAAAGAGCACCCAGCCACACGTCTCCCGATCCAGCCGATGCACAGAGAACACCGGTCCACCGAGGTCGGCAAGCACCCTCCGTTCCAGCGTGTCTCCGCCCGGGCCGGAAGTTGCAATGCCCCCTTCTTTCCAAACCACCGCCACGTGGGCATCGAGGAACCCGTACCGGCAGCGGCGGTTCCGCGAATTCACTCCTTGCCCGGCCCTTCTTTGCCCGTGCCCAAGCCCACCGCGGCGAAGAAGAAGGCCCACCGGTCGGCCCCCTCATCGAGGATTTTCGAAGTCGGCTTGCCGGCACCGTGACCGGCGTCTTTGTCGATGCGAATGAGCACCGGTTCGGGACCGGAATGGCAGGCCTGCAGCCGTGCGGCGAACTTGAAGCTGTGCGCCGGCACGACGCGGTCGTCGTGGTCTGCGGTGGTCACCAGGGTCGCGGGGTAACGGGTTCCGGGCTTCAGGTTGTGGTATGGGCTGTAAGACAGCAGGTTCTTGAAGTGAACCTCAGAACTGTCCGCACAGCCGTATTCGGGAATCCAGCCCCATCCGATGGTGAACTTGTGGTACCGGAGCATGTCCATCACGCCCACTGCGGGAAAGGCGACGGCGGCGAGTTCCGGCCGCTGTGTCATGACTGCACCGACGAGCAATCCACCGTTCGATCCGCCCGCAATTCCGAGCCGTTCGGAACGTGTGTAGCCCTCCGCGATGAGGTGTTCGCCAGCGGCGATGAAGTCGTCAAACACCTGCTGTTTCTTGAGGAGCATGCCGGCTTGGTGCCACGCTTCCCCGAATTCGCCACCTCCGCGTAGGTTGGGCATCGCATAGACGCCTCCGCGCTCGAGCAGCAGCAGGACAGACGGGTTGAACGATGGGGTCAAGCTGATGTTGAATCCGCCGTAGGCGTAGAGGTAGGTGGGGCGGTTGCCGTCCTTTTCGATGTCTTTCCGGTGGACGATGAACATGGGGACTTTTGCCCCGTCGGATGACGTGTACCACACCTGCTCTGCCACATAGTCCTCCGGAACAAAATCCACCTTCGGTTCAGCGAACAGCGTGGAGGTTCCGGTGGTGATATCGTACCGATAGACCGAGGTGGGGTGGGTGAAAGAGGTGAAGGAGTAGAACGTCTCGGTGGCGTCTGCTCGGCCGCCGAAGCCGCCCGCGGATCCTGTGGCAGAGGGAAGGGCGATTTCGCGGGGATTGCTGCCGTCGATTGCGGTTTGGACCACCGCACTGCACGCATTGCGCAAGTAGGTGGCAAACAACTGCCCGCCCACATGGGTCACGGCTTCGAGGAGGTGTTCGCTCTCTGCGAGGACCTCCGTCCACGCGGTGCGGTCCGCCGCGCGCGCGGGATCCGCCGCGACGAGCCGGTACTTCGGTGCGCCGATGTCCGTGAGCACGAGGAACTTCCCGTTCACATGGTCCACCACCGAGCTGTGGGTATCGAATCCGTCTACGAGCACCTGCCAGCCCTTTTTTGGTTGCTGCAAATCCATGAAATGCAAGCTATTGCCGTCAGTCCCTGTCGACGTATTCAAGATCAAGTAGCGGTTGTCCTCGGTGGCAGCAGCGAAGTGGTAGCGGTTCGGTTCGGCATCGTCCCGGAAGACGAGCCGGTCTGCGGACTGGGGGGTGCCGAGGGCGTGGTAATAGACGCTGTGGAAGGTGTTCTCTGCGCTCAAGGCACTCCCGTCCGGAGTGGGGTACCGGCTGTAGTAAAAGCCGTTTCCTACCCAGCTCGTTCCACTGAATTTCACCCACTTCAGGACGTCGGCGGTTTCTTCACCGGTGGTGAGGTCCACCACGCGGATTTCCTGCCAGTCCGAGCCGCCCTCGCTCCGGATGATGGTGAGGTAGCGGTCGTCGTCGGAGGCCTCGCCGAGGGTGGCGGTGACCGTTCCGTCTTTGCTCAGGGCATTCGGGTCGAGGAAGACGCGGTCGGGACCGTTGAGCGAATCGCGGACGTACCAGACGCTTTGGTTTTGGAGCCCGTCGTTCTTCGCGACGTAGTAGCGGCTTCCGATGCGGCGTGGCATGCCGATTTTCTCGTAGTTGTAGAGGGCTTCGTAGCGAGCGCGGAGCTCGGGCAGGACGGGAATGGAGTCGAGGAAGGCGCGCGTTACTGCATTTTGGGCGTCGACCCACGCGCCCGTCTCTTCGGAACGGTCGTCTTCTAACCAGCGGTAGGGGTCGGGGACGGCTACGCCCCAAAGGGTGTCCACAGCCGCCGAGTCCACACGGGTGACGGGGTAGGTCAGGTTCGGTTCCATGTAAGCGAGGTTCGGATCCACAGCGTCCGGGCCGCTGCACGCGGCCAGGAGCAGGGCAGCTGCGGCGGGGAGGAGAAAAATTTGGCGCATAGCAGAGAAATTGCCCGCCAAACTTACCACAACTTTGTGCCCATGAAGAGCCACGAAATCGACTACCGCATCTACGGCGACGACCTGCAAGCCGTTGAAATCACGCTGGATCCGCACGAGACGGTCATTGCCGAGGCCGGCGCGATGAACTGGCTGGAGGACGGCATCAACTTCGAGACGCGCATGGGCGACGGTTCGCAACCGAACCAAGGGATGATGAGCAAGTTGCTGAACGTGGGCAAGCGCCTGCTGACGGGCGAGTCCATCTTCATGACCCACTTCACGAACCTCGGGGCCCAGCGCAGCAACGTCGCCTTCGCGGCCCCTTATCCCGGCAAGATTATTCCGGTGGACTTGTCGCAGGTGGGCGGGCGCATCATTTGCCAAAAGGACAGCTTCCTCTGCGCGGCCTTCGGCACCGAGGTGACCATCGCCTTCAACAAGCGCCTCGGCGCGGGCTTCTTCGGGGGCGAGGGATTCATCCTGCAGCAACTCCGCGGCGACGGGTTGGCCTTTGTCCATGCCGGGGGAACGGTGGTGCGCAAGGAGCTGCGCGGCGAGACGCTTCGGGTGGACACGGGCTGCATTGTGGGATTTGCTGGGGCCATTGAATACGACATCGAGCGGGCAGGCAACCTCAAATCGATGTTCTTCGGGGGGGAAGGGTTGTTCTTAGCGACACTCCGGGGGACGGGCACCGTTTGGCTGCAGTCCTTGCCCTTCAGTCGGTTGGCAGACCGGATCCTCGCACATGCACCTTCGGGCGGCGGGCGAGGCCGGGAGGAGGGAAGTGTCCTCGGGGGCCTCGGGCGGATGCTCGATGGCGACAACTGGTGAACCTGCGTGGTGGATGAAGTGGAATGTGTTATTTTTGAGGCGATTTCAGTAGATCTCGTGAACTTCAGACTCAGTTTCTCCACGCGTTTCGAACGCGTCACCACTTCTTCGATTCTTTCGGCATGAAACTCTTCGTTGCAAAGCTCAACCGCGACGTCACGGACGCGGACTTGCAAGGGTTGTTTTCCCAATACGGTGAAGTGCGGTATGCGCGGGTGGTCACGGACCGCGATACAGGCGTTTCCAAATGCTTCGGCTTCGTGCACATGGCAAATGCGGACGATGCCCGTGCAGCCATGGCGGCATTGAACGACCAAGAGTTCATGCGCTTCAAGATGGTGGTGAAGGAGGCGGAGGAGCGTCCTGCTGGAGCTCCGGGTGGGGGAGGAAGGGGAGGGGACGACCGCAGGCCTGGACCGGGTGGACCGCGTTCAGCTCCGTCTGGCCGCACCGACGGCGGACGAGAGCGTTCGTCCGACCCGCGGGAGTTCAGCCGGCGTGAAGCACCCGGTGAGGCCCCGAAGCCGGGGCTCCGTCCAGCACCTCCGAAAAAGAAGCTACCGGAAAAGCGCAAGGACAAGGACATCTATGCGGACGGCCCGAAGCTGCCGAAGGTGAAGCGAGACAAAGGCCGTCCTACTGGATGGCTGGATGAGCTCGACGACGAATAATCACAATTGGCCTTTCGTGGGCTTTTCGGTGACGGGGGCTGAAAGGAAAGTCAGCGGGGCTCCCGCAGAAGTGCGATACTGTCCCGGAGCCCAGCAATGCAGCTCAAAATGAAAGGCTGCGATTGTTTTTGATTGCAACGATGTGCAGGTGTGTCTGCTCGCTTGTCGTGGATTCACGGATTTTTATCGCCAAAATGAATCTTGACGTCGAAGGGTAAGGGAATTTTGGCTATATTTACGGAGCCATAACCATACTTGATCATGAGCCGTTTCCTGCTCCTCCTTGCCTCGCTGTGTACCGCGGCCCTTTCTTGGGCACAAACCCCGTACCAGCTTGTCGTCGAAACGCACGCCACAAATCTCGTCGCTGGACAGACGACTTACCGGCTGTACGTCAAGATGCAGAACTCTACGGACTTTTTGTCTTCGGTGTTTGGGAATAACTCTAAACCGTTGTATGTCAATACTTCAACGGGATCATTTTACAACAATGCCTGTGCCAGTGGGGCTACGGCTGCGGACATCAATCCGGTTTTCTTTGGTTTCCCTTTCTGTGCGGGGCTCAATGCCGACAGCTGGGTAACCATCGGCATTCAAAGTGCTCCTACAGGTTCTCAGGTCGCTCCCTCCACGGTGGAAAGTTCCACGCAAACGTGGAAGAACAAATTCACCTCAGGTGCGGTCGGTGCAGGCACAAATGTGCTCATCGATGACGTGACAGGGGGAGCTTGGTACGTTCTGAGTCCTGCGGTGAATGGATACCCCACTGCAGGATCAGGCAACAAAGTGCTGTGCATGCAGATTACCACGGCAGGGACATTGAGCGGTCGAATCAACGCTCAGGTTTTCCCATTGGGGGTGGGTGCGAACCAGCAGCAGGTAAGCTTTGAGTTTTCGGGGCCAGGAACGTTCAACTCGATGGGTACAGTCACCCCAGTTCCGGGATGTACGAATGCTACAGCATGCAACTACTCGGCTGCAGCGAACCAAGACAACGGATCATGTGTCTTTGCAACGGGCTGTGACACATGTTCAGGCGGAGCGGTCGTAGATGGGGACTCGGACAACGATGGGGTGTGCAACGCGAACGAAGTCCCGGGTTGCACGAATTCGACGGCCTGCAACTACAACGCCTCAGCCACGGACAACAACGGTTCGTGTGTTTTTGCTTCTGGCTGTGACTTCTGCCAAGGCGGAGCGGTCGCGGACGGCGACG
>CAZMNI010000017.1:0-18651 GCA_964567615.1 uncultured Chryseobacterium sp. | reverse complement strand
CCGGGCATTCCCGAGTCGTTCAATGTGTTGCTCCACGAACTCCGTGGATTGGGTCTTACCATTTCACTTGATTGATTCACCGATAGCGAGCCATGCAAGCAAATAAAACCCCCAAGCAGCTCTCCAGCGAGTTCAACACGATCACGATTTCGCTGGCGTCTCCTGAGGAAATTCTGAGCGAGTCGTTCGGTGAGGTGCTGAAGCCGGAGACCATCAACTACCGGACGTACAAGCCGGAGCGCGATGGTCTGTTCTGCGAGCGCATCTTCGGACCTGTTAAGGATTTCGAGTGCCACTGCGGCAAGTACAAGCGCATCCGTTACAAGGGCATCATCTGCGACCGTTGCGGCGTGGAGGTGACCGAGAAGAAGGTGCGCCGGGAGCGGATGGGCCACATCCAACTGGTGGTGCCGGTAGCGCACATTTGGTACTTCAAGAGCCTTCCGAACAAAATCGGCTACCTGCTCGGGATGCCGTCGAAGCGGCTTGACCAAATCATTTACTACGAGCGCTACGTGGTCATCCAGCCCGGTATCGCAAAAGGTCCGACGGGCAACGCGCTGGAGATCTATGACTTCCTGACGGAGGAGGAATTCCTCGACGTGTTGGACACGTTGCCGAAGGAGAACCAGTACCTCGATGACCGCGATCCGAACAAGTTCATCGCAAAAATGGGTGCGGAGGCACTCTATGACTTGCTTGCGAACCTGAATCTGGACGAACTGTCCTACGACTTGCGGAACCGCGCAAACATCGAGACTTCCCAGCAGCGGAAGACCGAAGCGTTGAAGCGCCTCCAGGTCGTTGAGGCATTCCGCGAATCGAAGGGACGCATCACGAACAAGCCGGAATGGATGGTGGTGAAGGTAGTTCCGGTCATCCCGCCGGAACTGCGGCCGCTCGTTCCGCTGGACGGTGGCCGGTTTGCGACTTCCGACTTGAATGACCTGTACCGCCGCGTGATCATTCGGAACAACCGCTTGAAGCGTTTGGTCGAAATCAAAGCCCCGGAGGTCATTCTGCGGAACGAGAAGCGGATGCTGCAGGAGGCAGTGGACAGCTTGTTCGACAACAGCCGGAAGGCGAGCGCGGTGAAAACCGAAAGCAACCGTCCGCTCAAGTCCCTGTCCGACAGCTTGAAGGGCAAGCAGGGCCGTTTCCGTCAGAATTTGCTCGGGAAGCGGGTCGACTATTCTGCCCGTTCGGTCATCGTCGTAGGGCCGGACCTGAAGTTGCACGAGTGCGGTTTGCCGAAGAACATGGCGGCAGAGCTGTACAAGCCGTTCATCATCCGGAAACTCATCGAGCGCGGCATCGTCAAGACGGTAAAGAGCGCGAAAAAGATTGTGGACACGAAGGATCCCGTTGTTTGGGATATCCTGGAGAACGTGATGAAGGGGCATCCGGTCCTGTTGAACCGGGCACCGACGCTGCACCGTTTGGGCATCCAAGCCTTCCAGCCGAAGCTCATTGAAGGGAAGGCCATTCAGTTGCACCCGCTGTCCTGCACGGCCTTCAACGCCGACTTTGACGGGGACCAAATGGCAGTCCACCTGCCACTCGGAAGTGCGGCGATTCTCGAGGCGCAGCTCCTGATGCTCGCCTCGCACAACATCCTGAACCCTGCAAACGGGGCGCCCATTGCGGTTCCTTCGCAGGACATGGTCCTCGGGCTGTACTACATCACGAAGCTGAAGAAATCCACTCCCGAGGTGCCTGTGAAGGGAGAGGGAATGGTGTGCTATTCGCCGGAAGAAGTCCGCATTGCTTACCAAGAGGGCCGTTTGGACCTGCACGCATCCATCAAGATGCGGTTTACGGACATCGAAGGCCAAACGTCGCTCATTGAAACGACCTGCGGTCGGGTACTCTTCAACGAATACGTCCCGCGTGAAGCCGGTTACATCAACGAGTTGTTGACGAAGAAGTCCCTGCGGAGCATCATTTCGCACGTGTTGAACACGACCAATGTTCCGCGTACGGCGCAGTTCCTCGACGACATCAAAAACCTCGGCTTCTACATGGCCTTCAAGGGGGGACTTTCGTTCAACCTGAACGACGTCATCATCCCACCGGAGAAGGACAAGTTGGTCGCTGAAGCCACCGCTCAGGTCGCGGAAGTGATGGAGAACTACAACATGGGTCTCATCACGAACAACGAGCGGTACAACCAAATCATCGACATCTGGACGCACACGAATTCACGGCTGACGAACATCCTCATGGACCGCATTGAATCCGACAAGCAAGGGTTCAACTCGATTTACATGATGATGCACAGCGGTGCGCGTGGTTCAAAGGAGCAAATCCGTCAGCTGTCGGGGATGCGGGGATTGATGGCAAAGCCGCAGAAGTCTTCAGCTTCGGGCGGTCAGGACATCATCGAGAATCCGATCCTTTCGAACTTCAAAGAAGGCCTGTCCATCCTCGAGTACTTCATCTCCACGCACGGTGCGCGGAAGGGTCTTGCGGACACGGCGTTGAAAACGGCTGACGCGGGTTACCTGACGCGCCGTTTGGTCGACGTGGCCCAAGACGTGATCATCACGGAAGAAGATTGCCTGTCGCTCCGCGGAGTCATTGCCACGCCCTTGCGGCAGAACGACGAAATCGTGGAAGGCATCGGCGACCGGATCGAGGGCCGCGTAACGGTCAACGACATCGTCCATCCGCTGACCGGTGAGGTCATCGTTGCCTCGGGAGATGAGATTGCACCGCTGCTTGCCATCAAGGTGGAGGAAGCGGGAGTGGATGAAGTGGAGGTGCGTTCGGTGTTGACCTGCGAGTCACCTTCTGGGGTGTGTGCAAAGTGCTACGGTCGGAATTTGGCCACGGCGCGGATGGTTCAGGTGGGCGAAGCTGTCGGCGTCATCGCTGCACAGTCCATCGGAGAACCGGGGACGCAGCTCACGCTTCGGACGTTCCACGTCGGTGGTACGGCATCGAAGATTTCGGACGAGAATGAGATCCGGGTGAAGTTCGACGGTTTGATCGAAATCGATGACCTGCGCGAAGTCACGCGTGTGAACGCAGAAGGCGAGAAGGAGATCGTGGTGGTTTCCCGCTCGGCTGAGTTCAAGGTCCTTGACCCAGAAACGGGAGTGGCGTTGTCCACAACGGTTCTTCCGTATGGATCGGTGTTGAAGAAGTTCTCGGGCCAAAAAATCCTGAAGGGCGAATCGATTTGCTCTTGGGACCCCTACAACAACGTCATCATCAGCGAAGACGCGGGTACCATCAAGTTCGATGCCATCGAAGAAGGGGTTACCTACCGCGAAGAACTTGACGAACAGACGGGTTTCCGCGAGATCGTCATCACAGAATCAAAGGACAAGCGGAAGAACCCCGCCTTGCTTGTGGTCGACAAGAAGGGAGAGGTGCTGCGCACGTACTCCGTTCCGGTCGGCGCCCACCTTGCGGTGCGCAACGGGGATGCGGTCAAGATCGGTGCCATCGTCTGCAAGATCCCGCGGATGGCGGGCAAGTCGGGCGACATCACGGGGGGTCTGCCGCGCGTGACGGAGCTGTTCGAGGCCCGGAACCCTTCGAACCCAGCGGTGGTGTCGGAAGTGGACGGCATCGTGCGCTACGGCAAAATCAAGCGGGGCAACCGCGAAATCACCGTCGAATCGCGGACGGGCGACAAGTACAAGTACCTCGTGCCGCTGTCGAAGCACATCCTCGTTCAGGACAACGACTTCATCAAAGCAGGTTTGCCCCTGTCGGACGGCGCGATCACCCCGATCGACATCCTCGACATCCTCGGACCCACGGCGGTGCAGGAGTACATCGTGAATGAAATCCAGGATGTGTACCGCCTCCAAGGTGTGAAAATCAACGACAAGCACTTCGAAGTGATTGTCCGCCAGATGATGAAGAAGGTGGTCATTGAAGATCCGGGCGATACGCGCTTCCTGGAGAAGCAGTATGCGGAGAAGTCGGACTTCATGGAGGAAAACGACCGGATCTACGGCATGGTCGTGATCACCGAGGTGGGCGACAGCGACGAGTTGCGCGCAGGCCAAATGATCACCGCCCGAAAGCTCCGCGACGTCAACAGCTCGCTGCGCCGCCGCGACATGAAGCTCGCAGTAGGCCGGGATGCCATCCCCGCCACGGCCCGTCCGTTGCTCCAAGGCATCACGCGTGCGTCGCTGCAAACGAAGTCCTTCATCTCGGCAGCATCCTTCCAGGAAACCACGAAGGTGTTGAATGAAGCGGCCATCGCGGGCAAGCAGGACTTCCTGCTCGGCCTGAAGGAAAACGTCATCGTCGGCCACTTGATTCCGGCCGGTACAGGGACGCGCAACTTCCACAAGAAGAAAGTGCTGACCCGTACGGAGGCGGAGACCATCTGAGCGCCGACGGCACACGAATAAGGCAAAACCGCCCGGTGTCCTCGAAAGAGGTACGCCGGGCGGTTTTCCGTTTCTACGGGATGCGGTGGGGGCGAAGGGTTCAGCCCTTGCCGCCGATGGCCTTCGCCGCCGCTTCAGCCGGGTCGTCCACGCGGTCGGGGTCTGCCGAAGCCGGCAGGCCACAGTACCCGAACAGGCACTTCTCTTTGATGACCGTGTCGACGAAATCTGGAACCAGGTTTTCCCAGCCGGAATCGCCGGCCTTGATGCGCGAGAGCGCGTCTTTGCTGAAGATGCTCAGCAGCGCGGGGTCGTAATCTTCCAGATCCACCACTTTTTTGTTGTGGATGAGGTAGTCGTAGAGTGGCTTGAGGCGGGGGTGGATGGGAAGCGTCGTAGTGTTCCAAATTGCCCCGGTCTGCTCGTCTTTCCAGGGGTAGAGGTAGATTTTCAGGTCGCGGCTGAAGAGGATGCCAAACGCTTCGAGGATGCCGCCGTTCAGGTGCCGGTAGTGGCGCTCGTCGAAGACTTCTGCGAGGGAGCCGGCGCCCATGATGAGCCCCATGCGTTTCGTGGAGTGGCGGGAGAAGAACTCGACGAGCTTGTAGTACTTCTGGTAGTTCGAGATGATGACCGTTTGGCCGATGGAGCAGAGAATGTCTGCGCGGTCGAGGAAATCCTGCTCGTCGATGTCGCCTTCAGCGGAGAGGTTGTTCAGCGTGATTTCGAACAGCACTTGGATGTTGCGTTCCTCGACGCGCGCCTCTTGCCGGAAGCGGGCGAGGCCCTTTGCGATCATGTCGATGTTCACCTTCGTCACCGGCCGGAAGGAGCCGCGGATGGCGAGGATGTTCTTCTTGTAGAGGACGTCTGCCGCTTGCAGGTTTGTGCCGTCCGGGGAGAAGATGACCGCGTCGGTCATGCCGTTTTTCACCAGTTGGAGCGAAATCAGGCGGTTGTCTACGTCTGCGAAGTCCGGGCCTTCGAATTGGATCATGTCGATTTCGACCTGATCGCGTTCGAGCTCGTCGTACAACGAGAGAATCAGCTCCTTCGGCCGTTTGTGGAAGAACAGGCAGCCGTAGATGAGGTTGACGCCGAGCTTGCCCGTGGTGTGCTGCTGCAGGAGCGCGTCTTGCTCGTGGAGCCGGGCGTGGAGGACGACGGTGCTCGGTTCGCGGTCGGGGGCGGTTTGGAAGCGAAAGCCAAACCAGCCGTGGCCCTGCACGGTCTTGTGGTAGTTGATCGTCGCGACCGTGTTCGCAAATGCGAAGAAATGCTTCGTGGCATGCTGGTCGCGGCTCAGCCGCTCTTCCATCAGGCCGTACTCGTACTGCAGCATCTTGCGCAGCCGGCTCTCGCACACGTACCGTCCCTGCGCCTCCTTGCCGTAGATGGCATCGGAAAACTCCTTGTCGTAGGCCGAGATGGCCTTTGCGATGGTGCCCGAAGCGCCGCCGGCGCGGAAGAAGTGCCGGACGACCTCTTGGCCGGCCCCGATTTCTGCGAAGGTGCCGTAGATCTCCGGAGTCAGGTTGATCCGGAGGGCCTTTTGCTTCGAAGTGAGGATTACGCGGTTTTGCTCCACGGCCCGAAGGTACGAAGCCCTTGCGCGGGGATGCCGGGCAGGGGGTGTACTTTCGCGGCATGCGGGTCGAGTTGACCTTTTTTGGGACGGGCACCTCGCAGGGCGTGCCGGTCATCGGCTGCCGGTGCGCGGTGTGCTCCTCGAGGGATGCCCGCGACGTCCGGTTGCGCACGGCCGCGGGCTTTCGCTACGCGGAGGCGGCGGTGGCCATCGATGCGGGCCCGGACTTCCGGGCCCAAATGCTGCACGCCGGCTGGCGCCAACTCGACGGCATCGTCTTCACGCACGAACACAAAGACCACACGGCGGGCCTGGACGATGTCCGCCCGTTCAACTATTTGCAGAACGGCCCGGTGGACGTGTATGCTACGGACCGGGTGCAGCAGGCACTGCGTCGGGAGTACGCGTATGTCTTCGATGCAGACCCGTATCCGGGCATTCCGAAGTTGAATTTGCGCGGAATCACCGAGGCCCCGTTCGAAGTGGCTGGGGCGACGTGGTGGCCGCTGCCGGTCCGGCATTT
Source organism: uncultured Chryseobacterium sp. (assembly GCA_964567615.1). Taxonomy (GTDB): domain Bacteria; phylum Bacteroidota; class Bacteroidia; order Flavobacteriales_D; family Sanyastnellaceae; genus CAMCYM01. Next base: position 12,182 of record CAZMNI010000017.1, on the reverse strand, counting down.
GAACCTCCCGGTGCTCGGGTTTCGCGTGGGCGGCATCGCGTACATCACGGATGCGAATGCCCTCGAGCCGTTGGCGTGGGAGCGGCTGGCGGGTGCAGAAGTGTTGGTAATCAATGCGCTGAGGCGCGACCCGCATCCGAGCCACTTTACGCTCGACGAAGCGGTGGCCGTGGCCCGCCGGGTGGGCGCGCGTGCGACCTACCTCACGCACCTCAGCCACCAAATGGGGTGCCACGCGGACCTCGAGCGCGAGTTGCCCGACGGTGTGTTCGCGGCCTATGATGGGTTGACGGTGGTTTCTGAATCCGCAGGCCCCGGGGCATGAAGTGGTTGTTTTTGCTTGTGGTGAAGCCACTGAGTCGGCTGCCGTACGGGGTGCTGTACCGCATTTCGGACGTGCTTGCGGTCGTGCTGGGACGGTGGGTGGGTTACCGCAAGAAGGTCGTGCGGGACGGGCTGGAACAGGGCTTTCCGGAGGCGGGGCGAGCAGGGTGGAACCGGATGGAGCGGGGGGTGTACCGCCATTTGGCAGACCTGATGGTTGAAAGCATCAAGCATTTCACAGTCTCGGAGCCGGAGGCGCGCAAACGTATGCAGTACACACATTGCGAGGTGTTTGCGCCTTACTTCGCCGCGGGCAGGCACGTCCTGATTGCCGGCGGACATCTGAACAATTGGGAGCTGTATGCCTTGACGGCGGATGCGGCCGTTCCCCACCGTACCATGGCGATTTACAAGCGGTTGAGCGATCCGTTCATGAACCGCGTCATGCAGGAAAGCCGCAGCCGGTGGGGCCTGACCATGGTGCCGACGGTGGGGAGTTCGGCATGGATGGAGCGGGAGGTGAGCCGCCCGGGTCCGCAGCCGTGGGCCGTGGTGATGGGGTTTGACCAAAGCCCCGCCGACCCCCGCAAGGCGTGGTGGACGGAATTTCTCGGCCGGGAAACGGCGTGGTACTATGGGCTCGAGAAGTACGCGCGGACGTACGATATGCCGGTCATCTATGGCCACATCCGAAAGACCTCGCGGGGCATGTACTGCACGGAGTACGAGCTGGTGACTGACACGCCGCGGGAGTGGCCGGAAGGTGCCGTCTTGGAAGCGTGCATCCAGCGGCTTGAGGCGGACATCCGGGCATTCCCGGACCAATGGCTGTGGACCCACAAGCGGTGGAAGCACCGCCGTCCGGCCGATGTGCCGTTGCATCCCCGAACGCTGCGATGACGACCACACGAGATTTCGCCCCGCTTGCGGAGCGCATGCGTCCGCTGACGTTGGACGGGTACGTGGGCCAAACCCAAGCCATCGGCCCGGAGACGGTGCTTCGGCGTGCGTTGGCAAAGGGCGCGCTGCCTTCGCTGATCCTTTGGGGCCCACCCGGGGTGGGCAAAACGACCCTCGCCCGGCTGCTCGCACGCGAGTCCGGCCGCACGTTCCATCAGCTCAGCGCCATCCACAGCGGGGTCAAGGAGGTGCGAGAAGTCATCGACAGCGTGCGCAAAGCCGGGCTGTTCGCCTCGAAGGCGGTGCTGTTCATCGACGAAATCCACCGCTTTTCGAAGTCCCAGCAGGACAGCTTGCTCGGCGCGGTGGAACAGGGCCTCGTCACCCTCATCGGAGCGACCACGGAAAATCCGGGCTTCGAGGTCATTCCGGCGCTTCGGAGCCGCTGCACCGTCGTCGTGCTCGAGCCGCTCAGCGCGGCCGACCTGCGCGCCATCGGAGAACGGGCCCTCGCAGAGGACGCGGAACTGCAGGCGCGCGGAGCACGGGTGGCCGAATGGGAGGGCCTGATCCGCGCCAGCGGTGGCGATGCGCGCAAGTTGTTGAATGTGTTGGAAATCACGTTAGCCACCTGCCCGGAGGACGACCCGGTGGTGACCGACGCCCGGGTGGCTGAGGCTGCGCGCAACCCCCAACTCCTGCACGACCGCGACGGCGAGAGCCACTACAACCTCGCCAGCGCCCTCATCAAAAGCATCCGGGGCAGCGACCCGAACGCTGCCATCTACTACTGCGCCCGGCTCATCGCCGGCGGCGAGGACCCTGCGTTCATCGCCCGGCGGCTGGTGATTTCGGCAGCGGAAGACATCGGGCTCGCGAATCCGACGGCGTTGCCGCTTGCCGTGGCGACCCAGCAGGCCGTGGAGCGCATCGGCATGCCGGAAGGCCGCATCCCGCTGGCCGAGTGCGTGGTGTACCTCGCGACGTCGCCGAAGAGCAACACGGCCTACCGGGCGATGGATGCGGCGCTGGCGGAGGTGCGATCCAGCGGGGATTTGGCGGTGCCGTTGCATTTGCGGAATGCACCGACGGCGTTGATGGAGGGGCTGGGCTACGGGGCGGGCTACGTGTACGACCACGACGCGCCGGGCGGGGCGTCGGGCCAAGAGTTCCTGCCGGAGCAAGTGGCGGGCACGGCGTGGTATGTGCCGGGCGAGAACGCGCGCGAGCGGAGCATCCGCGAGGCGCTGCGCGCGGTTTGGCGCGGGAAGTACGGCTACTGAGCCGGGGAGAGGAGGTAAGTGGCCGTGGCGGTGGCCTCCGGACCGGAGAACTTCAGGACGTACGCGCCCGCGGCGAGCCCCATCCCGCGGAGGTCGATCCAGCCCCCCGCAACTTCGGATGCCCCGCCCCAAACAGGCGCCGGTCCCTCCGCCACGCGCTGCCCCGTGACCGTCCACGCCTCCCACCGCGTCGGCGCCCAGCCCGCCGTCCACCGCACCATCCCGTCGCCGGGATTCGGAAACAGCCGCACCGCACCGGTTCCAGCCGCCGTCGGCTGCCGCTCCAGCAACTCCCACGCCCGGTGGAAGTCCGGAATGCCGTAGCCCATCGAATCGTTCGGCGCGGCGGCCAAATGCGCGGACGCAATGATCGCCGCCCGGACCTCAGCCGCCGTAGCCTGCGGAACGGCCTGCATGAGGCACGCCGCCAGGCCCGCGAGGATGGGGGCCGAAAAGGACGTGCCGTTGCCGTATTTCACCAGCGTGTCGTGCGTCGGATACGCCGCTTGCCAGCCGTGGGCCATCACGTCGGGTTTGACGCGTCCGTCGGCGGTGGGCCCGAACCCGCTGAACGGCGCGTGGACGCCGGCGGCGTTGACGGCTCCGACGGCGAGGATGCCGTCCGCGTCGGCGGGGGCGCTGATGCGGTGCCAGTCCGTGTTGCCGGTGTTGCCCGCGCTGTTGACGACGAGCAGGCCGCGGGTCGCGGCGATGGCACTGGCCCGGGAGATGCGGGCGGTGGCGCCGTCGAGGTCGCTGGGGCTGTGGTTCATCGTCGAATCGTCGAACGTCGTGTAGCCCAGCGAGGTGGTGAGCAGGTCGGCACCGAGCGCATCCGCATGCTCGGCGGCGGCGGCCCATTGGTCCTCTTCGAGCAGGTATTCCGTCGCGGCATTTTCCGTCCGGTAGAGCATGTAGGTGGCGTCCGGAGCCGTCCCGATGAGGGAATCGGGCCAAAAAGAAGCCATGGTCCCCAGCACGCCGGTGCCGTGCCGGTGGTGGGCATAGAGCCCCGCTTGCGACCCCGCCACGTCCCACCCCTCGACGATGCGGCCCGCCGCACGTGCCGGACCGAAGCACGGCAGCAGGTCCACCCGCTCAAATCCGGCATCGAGCACGGCCACCAGGACCCCTTCGCCCCGGTACCCGTGCGCATGCAGCGGTGCCCCATTCAACTGCACCAGCGGCGCCCACCCCGCCCCGTACCGCCCGGTATCGGGCGGCAGCACCGCCCCACCCCGCGCGGCTGGCGCCTCTGCCTCAGGCAGCCGATCCACCCACCTCCCGGGCGCCATCCGCCGCACCTCCACCACCCCCTCGACGGCCTCCAGCACCGCCGGGTCGAACGTGCTGTCCTCCACGGCGACCGAAGCCGCGTTGAGCCACTTCGAGGCGTGGAGCACCCGCACCCCCGGCAGGGCCTCCAGCGCATCGAGCAGCGCCGGCGCCACCGGCAAATCCAGCGAGTCCACCGCGATCCCGTCCGCCGCCCGTCGCGCCAGCGCGCGGTCCGACAGGAATTCCTCGGGCCGCTCCAGGGAATACGGATAGTCCGCTCCCCACGACTTCGCCCCGAAGCCCACCCAAAACGTCAACGGCGCCGACTGCCCCCACACCGCGCCTCCCAGGAAACAGGCGGCACCCAGCACCCCCCACCGCTTCATCGCCCCCCCGAGGATTTCAGGACCCCGTGCTCCCACGTCTCCACCTTCTCGACTGCGCCGCGTTCCGTGTAGTGCGTCACCTTGCCGTGCAACTGCCCGTCGAGGTAGGCGCCTTCGCGTTTCACTTGCACGCCGACCGGCGTTTTCCGCATGTCCGGTTCGCCTGTTTCGGGGTCGGTGGATTCCACCAACTCGAAGGTGCCTACGTCGTACCATTCGCGGAAGGGGCCTTCCGGTTTGCTGAGTTTGTAGGTGATGACCGCCTTCGGCAAGCCGCTGGGATAGAAGTCTTCGAAGGTCCCGTTGTGGCGCTGTTCTTGCACGAGGGTGCCGTCTTCGAATTTTTGGATCGTGCGCAAGTTGCCGTTCGGTTCGTACAGTTTCCAAATCCCATGCGGCTCCCCCTCGACGTAGGAGCCTTCGCGCTCTGGCTTGCCGGGCGCAGTGAACGTCCGGTGCGGTCCGTGGAAGAGCCCCATTGCGTACGAAATCTCGGAGAGCACCTGCCCTTGCGCATCGTAACGCATCCACGTCCCGTCGCGCTCCCCGTCCAGCCAGCCGCCCGTTTCCAGGACCTTGCCCGTGCCGTCTAACAGCCGCGTGGGCCCGTGCAACACCCCGAGCCGGTAGCCCTCCTCGAGCCGCAGCGTGCCGCGCTCGTCGTAGTACTTCCACAGCCCGTCCTTTTCGCGTTCTGGTTCGCCTTCCTCGTTCAGCTTGCCTGTAGGCAGGTAGCGGCCCTCCGCCCGCACTGTGCCGTCCTTGCGGTAGTGCGTGGCCTGCATGCCGTCGCCGGTGGCGTCGTGGACGATGACCGACATGCGCTCGCCGGATTCGTAGTAGAACGTGAACGTACCGCTGGGCTTGCCTGCGCGAAAATTGCCGGTGTAGTAGAGGGCGCCGTTCGGGTACACCCGCATCCAGGTGCCGGTGCGCAGGCCTTTTGCATCCGTGACGTTGAAATCCACCCCCGGCTGCCCCGGGGGCCAAAGCGCCTTCAGCGCAGCCGGTACGTCCGCTGCTGCCGGAACCGTGCGCGGTTGCGCCCACGCTGCGGAAGGCGCGGCGAGGCCACCGAGGAGGACGGTCGCCAGAGCCAGTAGAAAGCGAAGAAGGCGCATGCAGGAGTTTCCCGCCAAATTATGCAACAACGCAGCATCCGGGCAGGGGCGCCGCCGTAGTTTTGTCGCGAATTTTTCCCAACTGATTTCCCTGAAACCATGAAAGTAACCGTAGTGGGCGCCGGCAACGTCGGTGCGACGTGCGCAGATGTGTTGGCCACGCGCGAGGTGGCGAACGAGGTGGTGCTGCTCGACATCAAGGAGGGCTTTGCGGAGGGCAAGGCGCTCGACATTTGGCAAACCGCTCCCATCAACCTCTACGACACCCGTACGGTGGGGGTCACGAACGACTACAGCCGCACGGCCGGCTCAGACGTGGTGGTCATCACGAGCGGTTTGCCCCGCAAACCCGGCATGAGCCGCGACGACCTGATCGCCATCAACGCGGGCATTGTCAAGAGCGTGACCGAGCAGCTCATCGCGCACAGCCCGAACGCCATCGTCGTGGTGGTTTCGAACCCGCTCGACGTGATGACCTACTGCGCCTACCTCGCCGCCGGCATCGACTCCCGCCGCGTGATGGGCATGGCCGGCATCCTCGATACGGCGCGCTACCGGGCCTTCCTCGCAGAAGCCCTGAACGTCAGCCCGAAGGACATCCAAGCCGTCCTGATGGGCGGCCACGGCGACACGATGGTGCCGCTGCCCCGCTACACCACGGTGGGCGGCATCCCCGTCACGGAACTCATCGACGCAGACAAGCTCAACGCCATCGTCGAGCGCACGAAGACCGGTGGCGGTGAAATCGTCAACCTGCTCGGCACGTCTGCCTGGTATGCTCCGGGGGCGGCTGCAGCCCAAATGGTGGAAGCGATCGTCCGCGACCAGAAGCGCATCTTCCCCGTGTGCGCATGGCTGACCGGCGAGTACGGCATCAACGACCTGTACCTCGGGGTTCCGGTGAAGCTCGGCCGCAAGGGCATCGAAGAAATCATCGAACTCGATCTCAACGCCGACGAGCGCGCGCTGCTCGCAGAATCGGAAAAAGCCGTCCGGTCCGTGGCCGACGTGCTCGACCGCATGAACGCGACGGCCTGACCGGCCGCCGTCAATGCAGCACCACCCACCGCACCGCAGCGCGGCCGGTGGTCACCACGTAGGTTCCTGCAGGAAGGACCGGCAGGGCGGCAGTGCCGTCTGCGCCGGTCCTTTCCGTTGCAACGAGTCGGCCGTCGGCAGCGTGGATGTGGACGGGGACGAGGGGTTCGGCGCCGGTGAGGCGGGCGGGGCCTGCAGAGGGGTTTGGGGAGAGCCGGAGGGGGGACGGCGAGGTGGGGCCGGCGATGGAGGTGGCGGTGCCGCGGTACCATCGGACGCCGCCGTTGCGGATGCCGATGGCGAGTTCGGGGATGCCGTCGGCGTCGAGGTCGGCCAGGGAGGCCGCGGCGCGCAGGCCGGGTTGGAATCCGCCCGCGGCGGCGGAGAGCTCCACGAGGAAGCCCGGGTCCGTGCCGGGCGTGAAGGTGCCGTAGTATTCGACGGCGCCGAGTTCGTTCGCCACGAAGATCTCCGTCACGCCGCCGTGGGGGTAGAGGCACGGGACGCTGTAGCCGTTGATGCCGAGGGCGTTGTTGACGACGATGCCGCCCCAGTTTTCGCCCGTGAGCGGCGAGGTCCACGGGCACCACGCGGGGGCGCCGGCGGCGTCGGTGCAGGCGAGGTAGGCGGTGAGGGTGCCGTTTTTCTCGCCGACGAGCAGGTCGAGGGGCGGGATGCCGTCGAGGTCGGTGAATTGGGGGGTGGCGAATTGGCCGACGTCGATGGGGGTGCCGGAGGCGTCCGTGACGGAGAATTCAGGGAGGGCGAAGGTGGGGAAGGCGCCGGGGCCGGCGGTGTTCGTGTAGCGGTGGAGCAGGCCGAGTTCGTCGCCGACGAGGAGGTCGAGGTCGCCGTCGCCGTCGAGGTCGGCAAAGGCGGGGTAGGCGCTCTCGATTTGGTTTGCAGAAAAGTCCACTGCATTCCAAGTCATCAGTTCGAAGGCGGGCGCCGTCGCGCTGCCCACGTTGCGGAACAGGGCCAGCGCAGTCGGGGTGTTGCCCACGCCCTCGTACCGCTCTTTGTTGCCGAGGGCCAGGTCTGTGAGGCCGTCGCCGTCGAGGTCCACGAAGACCGGCGCCGCGCCGCGCCCCACGTCGAGCGTGCCGTCTTGGAGCCATTGATCCGTGATGAACTCCCACACCGGCAGGTCTTCCGTGCCCGCGTTCCGCCAAACGTGCACGCAGCGGTCGTCCTCCGTTTCGATGTCGGTGTTCGGGCTGATGACCAAATCCCGCACGCCGTCCGCATCCACATCCAGCGGCCACGCCGCCGGAAACTTCCAGCAATACACGGAATCGGCAGGCCCGGTGTGCGCCACCTCCGACGGGAAGGTCGGGTCGTACCATGCGGTGCTGTCTTGGCCGTCCACCGCCTCCTCCAGCAGCAACGCGAGGAGCGTGCCGTAGGAGACATCGCCGACGAGCAAGTCATGCCCGCCTACGCCGTCGAGCTGCAGGGCCGTCAGGCTCCCCCCGGCGTGGCGCATGGGTTCGTCCGGCCGGGAGGCGGGGTCTGTGTCGCGCGGATCGACCACGTTGAAGCCGCAGGTATGCGCGTCGCCGATGAACACGGAATTGTCCTCGGTGCCCTCGTCGAACATCGCGTAGCAGCGGTTCGTGCACACGAAGTCGAGTCCGCACGGGGTGGAGCCGGTGTAGGCGTAGACGGTGGTGCTGGTTTCAGTGAAGGCGATGACGTCGAGGGCGCCGTCGCCGTCGAGGTCGGAGATCGAGGGTTTGTCGAGCGTCAGCACAACCATCGGCAGGGAGGTAGGGCCGCTGCCGAAGTCCCACGACGCGTAGAGGGGGGTGGCGACCGGGGTGAAGGTGCCGGCCGGCGCGTGGCGGTAGACGTGGACCCCGTTTTGGAACCCCGCAAACACATCCGCCAGCCCGTCGCAATCGTAATCGGCCAGCAGGACCCACTCGGCGAATTCCGGGAAGCCCGCGGCCCAGTCCGGGCGCTCGACGAAGCCCGCGTCTGTCCGCTCGAACAAGAGCGCCCGCCCTCCGTCGCGGTCGCCGCTAAAGACGTCCTCGTCGCCGTCGCCGTCAAAATCCACCGGGCTCCACTGCGGCGCGGTGAACCCGCCGGTCCAGGGATTCTCGAGCGTTGCCCCGTCTACTGTCACCGCCGGTCCTCCGCCGATTTCCCAATCCCACGGCACGACTTGCCCTTTCGCCGCGACCCCACTGACGGCGATCAGTCCGAAGGCGCAGGCGCGCCGGATGCAGGAGGGAATTGTGGGCATCGCGTGGATTTCTTGCGGGGTGAAGTTCGCACAAACGGCCCGGCAAGGCATAGCTTTGTCTCGCCTGCCGGTTGTTTCCTGCTTGACGCTCGCTGAACGCAGCACGTTGCAGGGGCCCGTCGTGCGCGAGAAATGCAATGAACAATTCTCATGAAACACGTAGGAAATCCCCCCATCGATGCTTCGCTTGAAGCTGTAGGCCTGGAAGACGTTTCACGGGCTCACTGGAATCTGCCTCCGGCCAAACTCATCGTCCAGACGCTCCTGCGCGGCGATGGCATCCTCACCGACACCGGTGCCCTGTGCGTGGACACCGGAACCTTCACCGGCCGTTCCCCGAAAGACCGCTTCATCGTCGACGACGCCACCACCCACACCGAGGTCGACTGGGGGGCCATCAACCAGCCGATCACGTCCGAGCAATTCGCCGCGCTTCACCGCGACATGGCCACCTACCTCGCAGGCAAGCCGGTCTTCGTCCGCGATGCGGCCGTCGGCGCCGATCCCGAGAGCGAAGTGCGCGTCCGCGTCGTCACAGAAAAGGCGTGGTCGAACCTCTTCGTAAGCAACATGTTCGTCCGGCTGGAAGAGCAGGACGTGCTCGTGCCTTCGCCGGAATGGCACGTGGTGTGCGCCCCCGGCTTCCAGGCGACGCCGGCCCTCCACGGCACCCGCCAGGGCAATGTGTCCGCCATCGACTTCACGCGCAAAATCATCCTCGTTGCCGGGTCGGCGTACACCGGCGAGATCAAGAAGGGGATGTTCTCGGTCATGAACTTCGTGCTGCCTACCCTCCACGACGTGTTTCCGATGCACTGCTCTGCGAATGTGGGCGAATCGGGCGATGTGGCCGTCTTCTTCGGGCTCAGCGGGACCGGCAAGACGACACTCAGCAGCGACCCGCTCCGGCGGCTCATCGGCGACGACGAGCACGGCTGGGGCGCCTCCGGGGTATTCAACATGGAAGGTGGCTGCTACGCAAAGACCATCCACCTCAGCCGCGACCTCGAACCCCAGATCTACGATGCCATCCGCTTCGGCGCGATGCTGGAAAACGTGGGCATGGGCCCGGACGGGGTCACCCCGGACTACGACGACAGCTCGCGCACGGAGAACACCCGGGTATCGTATCCTCTGCATCACATCCCCGGTGCCGTGGAATCCGGCCGCGGGGGCCATCCGACCGACATCTTCTTTTTGACCTGCGACGCCTACGGAGTGCTGCCGCCCATCAGCCGCCTCGACAAGGGCCAAACCATGTACCACTTCCTCTCCGGCTACACGGCGAAGGTGGCCGGCACCGAGGTGGGCGTGACAGAGCCGCAAGTCGTCTTCAGTGCCTGCTTCGGGGCGCCGTTCATGCCCCTGCATCCGACGCGGTATGCGGAGATGCTCGGTGAGCGCATGGAGGCGCACGGGGTGCGGGTTTGGCTCGTGAATACGGGCTGGACCGGCGGCAGCTACGGCGAAGGACACCGGATGAAGTTGCGGCACACCCGCGCGCTCCTCACCGCAGCGATGCGCGGCGCGTTGGACGGGGTGCAGTGGGCGACGGATCCGGTCTTCGGGCTGAATTACCCGCTGGCGTGTCCGGACGTGCCGTCGGAGGTGCTGGATCCGCGGTCGACTTGGAAGGATGCGGCGGCGTTCGATGCGACGGCGAAGCACCTTGCCGGACTTTTCCGGGAGAATTTTGCCAAATTCGAAGCGCAAGCCTCGGAAGCGATCCTCGTCGCAGCGCCGGTGGCTTGACGCCACCGCATGCACACCTTCTACACGCCGTCCCTGACCTTGCCCCTCCACGTCCTCGACGGGGAGGAGGCCGAACATGCGGTCCGGGTGCTGCGCGTGCGGCCCGGCGAGGCGGTGGAATGTGTCGATGGGCGCGGCGGTCGGTTCGTCGGCCTGGTGGAGGAGGTGACGAAGCGGTCGTGCGCGCTGCGGCTGGAGGCCGGGCCCGCGGAGCCCGCTGTGGATCCGGCTCTTGTGCTGGTCGTGGCGCCTACGAAGTCCACAGACCGGTTCGAGTGGATGCTGGAGAAGGCGACGGAACTGGGGGTGTCGGCTGTGCAGCCCGTTTGGACGGCGCGGTCTGAGCGCCGGATGGAAAAACTCGACCGCTGGGAGCGCATCCTCGTCGCCGCCATGAAGCAGAGCCGCCAAGCCCATTTGCCGGACTTGCGGCCCGCCGTTCCGTTCGCCGCGTGGTGCACCTCGCCGGAAGCGTCCGCCCTCAGCGGCTTCATCGCACACTGCATGCCCGGCCCGAAGCCCCACCTGCTCGCGGCGGCCCGCTCTGCCGGTCCTGCGGCTTCGTGGGTGGCCATCGGGCCGGAAGGCGACTTCACGCCGGATGAAGTGGCGTCTGCCGTTGCAGCGGGAGCCGTAGCGGTTTCGTTGGGCAGCACCCGGCTTCGCACGGAAACGGCCGGAGTCGCCGCCGTGCATGCCTTCCGGCTCGCGGGCGTGTAGGTCAGCCGGCGGAGGGGGGCGGCGCAGGCACCGGCCGCCAGTGGCTGACTTCGGCGAAGTACCGGTTGCTCGTGCCTTCGCCGCTCCAAAAATGAACCCCGTGCGCCGCGGCCTTCTCCGGTTGTCCGCCAAAAAAGTCGCGGTGGAACCGGAGCACCAGCACCTCGCGGTCCTCCATCGCTTCTTTGCCCGGGAGCAGCACGCGGTTTCCCGGCACGAAGGCGAGCACCCGTGCGCCGTCCTCCGGCAAGGCATCTGCGGTTGCGGTCCACCCGTGCGCGGTCATTTGCCAGTGAATTCGGGGGTGCGCTTTTCGAGGAAGGCGGCCACGCCCTCGGCGTAGTCGGCGGTGGCGGCGGCTGCGATTTGGAGGTCGCGCTCCCGGGTCAAATGGTCCGTCAGCGGGCGGTCCCAGCCCTCGTTGAAGGCGGTCTTCGTCATGCCCAACGCCCGTGTGGGCAGCGCCGCGAGCCGCCCTGCCAAGGTTTCCACTTCGCTTTCGAAATCCTCGTCGTCCACTGCCCGGTAGATCATGCCCCACTGCTCGGCTTCGGAGGCGCTCACCTTGTCGCCGAGAAACGTGAGCGCCGCCGCCCGCTGCATCCCCACGAGCCGAGGCAGTAACCACGTGCCCCCGCTGTCTGGGATGAGGCCGATTTTTGAAAAGGCCTGGATGAAGTTCGCCGAGCGCCTCGCCACCACGAGGTCACAGGCGAGTGCAATGTTCGCCCCAGCCCCGGCCGCCACCCCGTTGACGGCGGCAATGACCGGCTTTTCCATGGCCCGAATCCTGCGAATGCTCGCGTTGTAGGTCTCCTCAACCACGGTGTAGAAGTCCGGTGCGTCGGGAGCGGTGACTTCTTTGAGGTCTTGGCCCGCACAAAAGGCCTTGCCCGCGCCGGTCACAACCACGCAGCGTACGGCGGGATCTGCGGCGGCCTCGTCCAACGCCTGTTGGAAGGCATGTCCCAGTTCGCGGTTGAAGCTGTTGAACACTTCGGGGCGGTTGAGGCACAGGGTGCGGATGCCGGAGTGGGTGGAGGAGAGGAGCATTGGGGTTGAGGTTGAGGTTGGGGTTGAGGTTGAGGTTGAGGTTGAGGTTGAGGTTGAGGTTGAGGTTGAGGTTGAG
>CAZMNI010000016.1:0-18780 GCA_964567615.1 uncultured Chryseobacterium sp. | reverse complement strand
CAGGGATGAGGAATCAGGGGTGAGGTTGGGCGCGGCGGAGCCGCGCGGGACGCGGGTTGAGGTTGGGGTTGAGTACGGGCGAGGCGGAGCCTCTCTTGTCTTGCGGCGCGTAGTGCCGCTCGCCCTCGTCCTCAACCCTGTTCACGCGAGGCGCAGCCTCGCTCGTCCCGCGACGCGGAGCGTCGCTTAGGAGCGGAGGACGAAGTTTTGGCCGAGGTAGACGCGGCGGACCTGTTCGTCGGCGGCGAGTTCGGCGGCGGTGCCGTGGCGCAGGATGCTGCCCTCGAAGAGCAGGTAGGCCCGGTTCGTGATGTGCAGGGTTTCTTGGACGTTGTGGTCCGTGATGAGGACGCCGATGTTGCGGTCGCGGAGTTGGCCTACGATGCGCTGGATGTCTTCGACGGCGATGGGATCGACCCCGGCAAAGGGTTCGTCGAGGAGGATGAAGGCCGGGTCTGCGGCCAGGGCCCGGGCGATTTCAGTGCGCCGCCGCTCGCCGCCGCTGAGGACGTCGCCGCGGGATTTGCGCACCTTTTCCAGTCCAAACTCCTCGATCAACCGCTCCAAGCGCTCCCGCTGTTCAGACTTCCGCAGCCCTTGCAGCTCGAGGATGGCGAGGATGTTCGCCTCCACCGACAACGAGCGGAAAACCGAAGCCTCCTGCGGCAGGTACCCGATGCCCAGCCGGCTGCGGCGGTACATCGGCTCCCGGGTCAGGTCGTGGTCGCCCAGTAAGATGTTCCCCGCATCGGGCCGCACGAGCCCCACCACCATGTAAAACGACGTGGTCTTGCCCGCTCCGTTGGGCCCGAGCAACCCCACCACCTCTCCCCGCCGCACTTCGAACGACGCATCGCGTACCACCGCTCTTCGCCCGTAGGACTTGCACAGCCCCACAGCCCGGAGCACACTGCGGTCTTCGGCTTCCATGCCCCGAAGGTACGGCGGCTCAAAGCTCCACCGCGAACCCCATCCGCAGCCCCCACACCGGCCCCTCGCGGTCCGGCACATACAGCCCCGGCGCCGCCACCGCCCGCACCGCCTCCACCTTCAAGAACCGGAAGATGTTCTCCACCCCGATGGACCATTCGGCGTAGGGCGCCGACAGCCCACTTGTCCCTTCTGGCAGCTCGAGCAGCGCCTCGTGCCGCGAGGACCAACCGCCGACCACCGCCTTGATCCCGGTGAACTCCCGCAACTGCATGCGCCGCAACACAGGCAAGTGATTGAAAAGCAGCCCTTCCGCATGCCATTCGGCGTTGCCGCGCACCCAGCGGTCGGTCACGAGTTCGTAGAAGTTGAGCAGCGAAAACGACGTGATGCTTGAGAAAAAGGTGCCGCTTACGGGCACGATTTCGAGGAGGGCAAACGGCGCCGTACCGGCGTACACCCCCGCTTCCGCATTCCATTCGATGCGCCCGAACATGCCGAGCCGGATGTCGTCGTCGGCGTCGAGCGTAAACCGATGGTAGTCGTACGTGCTGCCGCCGACACCGGGAAAAGCGCCGGTCCAGGTGAGCCGCAGGACCGGCCATTCGGTCCCGAGGCTGACGCGGTCAAACTCGCCGCCGACGAAGCGCTCTTTGAACGCATACCGCAACTGAAGCGTGGCTTCGCTGGTGATCAGCGAAGTGATGGGGAGGCCGGTGGACGGGTCGAGGAATTGCAGGTCCCCGCGTCCTGCCACGCGGCGGTGCCGCAGCTCCACGAACCCCGTGAACCCGGCCCCAAACTCATGCAACACACTCCCCTCCACGCGTCCCACCTCCGACAACCGGCGGGCAGCATTCGTCTGAAGCGCCGATGCGAGCAGGTCGCCTTGCGACAAAAAGCCGAGCATCCCGAACTGCTCGAGGTCGCGCTGCACGTTCGCCGTCCATTCTGTCCGGGGCGTCTTGCGGACCACGTGCCGCACCGACGCGCCGCCCTTCCAGCGCCCGTCGAGCGAGCCGTAGGCGGCATAGAGGGCGGGCATCCACTCCTTGCTGAATTTGTTGCTTGTGCGCAAGTCGATGCGGTAGCGGTTGCCCTCCACCGGGTTCGAGGACCACGCGGACCACCACGCGCCCAGTTCGAGCGGGCCGGCCAGAATGAACCCCGTCCCGAGGAAGTAGCCAGTCCCCTTCGCGATGCGGTAGGCGGGCATCGATTGCACGCTGTCTACCATCCAGTAAATCAGCGACTCGCGCGGCAGGAGCGGCTCGACACGCAGCTTGCTCCAGTCTTCCTCCGTGCGTTTCGAGGCGCCCGGGACGAGGACGAGGTCGCGGCCGGGGGTCCAAACCGAGTCCGGCAGCGCCTCGAACACTTCAATCTCCGTATTGACGGTGGTGCGGCGCATGTACGCACCGATGCTACTGCGCGTCAAGCTGAGGTCGAGCAGGGCGTATTCGCGTTCGAGCTGCCACGCATCGCCGTAGCGGCCGTACTCTTGGGTCCAGCGGAGCCCACGGATCCAGTTGAGGTTCGCGCCGTCGCTCACCTTCGCTTCGGCGCGGGCGAGCCCGAGCGTGAGCGTGTCGATCCACAGCTCGCCTTCGAAGGTCAGCTCGCCCTTGCGCCTGGGTACGAAAGCGAGGTGGAAGCAGGGCCTATCTGCTAACGAAAGCGTGTCGATGATGTAGTAGCGGTAGTGGGCGGCGGAGCGGTCGTGCAGCGGCGAGGTGAAGGCGCGGTCGAGGATGAGGAGTCGGTTGTCGTAGAGGTTGACATCCGGGAACCGCGAGTTGAGCTCGGCCATGTTTTCGCCGCGGTCGAGGCCGCTCAGCCGGGTGGCCTCGTAGGTCGCTTGGGTCCGGTTCGGCCGGTAGCTCTTGCGCACCGTGCCGATGGCCTCGGACATGATGAAGGGCAGGGCGGGACGGACTTCCGAGCTGTCCATGTGGTCGAAGACCCACGCAAACGGCCCCCAATACCAGCGCTCGACCTGCTTGCGGCTCAGGTCGTTCAGGTCCACTTCGATGCGCGTGCTCGTCCGGTAGGTTACGGCGCCAGCGGACTCCGGGCGGTTGCGCTCTTTCGCCTCGATGACCCGGTCCATCAGGGGCCGGGCCGGGTTTTCGGCGTTTTTATCCGGACGGA
Source organism: uncultured Chryseobacterium sp. (assembly GCA_964567615.1). Taxonomy (GTDB): domain Bacteria; phylum Bacteroidota; class Bacteroidia; order Flavobacteriales_D; family Sanyastnellaceae; genus CAMCYM01. The sequence goes on along the minus strand of CAZMNI010000016.1, from coordinate 15,699 downwards.
CGACGGCGGCGCCGAGTTCGATGGCTTGGGGTTCGAGGGCGACGTTGAGGTTTTGGGCGATGCCGCGGCGGACTTCGAGGGTCCGGGTGGCGTAGCCCACGAAGCTGACCTGCAGCATGCCCGGGCGGTTTGGGGTGCTGGTGCGGAAGGTCCCGTCCAGCGCTGTCATCGTGCCCGAGACGGAGGGATCGCCGGAGAGAAGCACCGTGACATACGGCATGGGGGCGCCGGTGGAGCTGTCAAACACCCGGCCGGTGACGGTCGTGGTTTGGCCAGCCGCCGCGAAGGCCGCGAGCAGGGGAAGGAGCAGAAGAAACGGGAGGCGCAGGTGCACGGAGGAAGAGACGCTCGGGTCAGGCCGAAAGTTACGGCCTGCGCGCGCGCGCTGCGATGAAAATACTCGCCTCGTACAGGATGACTATCGGAATGGCCACCAGCACCTGGCTCACCACGTCCGGGGGCGTGATGACGGCCGCAAAGACGAGGTTCGCCACGAACGCGTGCCGGCGGTAGGTGCGGAGGAAGTCGGCGGTCACCAGGCCCAGCCGCGCGAGGAAATAGACGGCCACCGGGAGTTGGAACACGAGCCCGGAGCCCAACGAGATGCTCGCGACGGTCTTTACGTACGACATGACCGCGATGCGCGCTTCCACGTCGCCCAGCGTGTAGTTCCCGAAGAACTGCAGCGAAAGGGGCGCGACGATGAAGTAGCCGAAGAGCACGCCGGTGAAAAACAGGCCGGATGCCGCCCACGTCACGCCCGCGGCCACGCGGCGCTCTTCCTCCCGCAAGGCCGGCTTGACGAAGCGCCAGCCCTGCAAGAAGACGAAGGGGAAGGCGACAATGAGGCCGCCTACCACCGAGACGAGCATGTGCGCGGTGAATGCCCCCGCCATCGTCGTGGTGATGAGTTCGTACCCGATTTCTGTGACGCAGAGCGTGTCGCCCGCACCCACGAGTTCAGACAGGGCACACCAGCCGCGGTAGGCGATGAAGTCGAGTTTTCTCGGCGCGAACAACACAGTCTCGAAGACCCAATCCTTCGCTACGAACAGGGCGATGGCCCCGGCGGCAATGGCGAGCACGCTGTAGAACAGCCGCTTGCGCAGCTCTTCGAGGTGGTCCATGAAGCCCATCGAGCCTCCTTCGCGACTGTCTTCCATCAAAAGATGCCTTCGCGGAGCAGGTCATGCAAGTGCACCATGCCCGCGTATGTACCCGCGCGGGTCACGATAACCTGCGAAATCGATCGCGACTCCATGCGGTGAAAGGCCTCTACGGCGAGCTCGTCGGCCTCCATGACTTCCGGCGACTTGCCCATCATCTGCGCTGCCGTGCCCGGGGCGTTGCGCTCGAGGGCGCGGCGGATGTCGCCATCGGTGACGATGCCTGCGATGCGGCCGTCCGCGAGCACCGCCGTGGCGCCCATGCGCCCCGAGGTGATCGACAGCAGCACGTCGTGGAACGGCGCGTCGGGGGCCACCGCCGGGATGCGGCGGGCGTCGAGCAGGTCGCCGAGCCGCGTGTAGAGCCGTTTGCCGAGCGCGCCGCCGGGGTGGTAGGCCGCGAACGCTTCGCTGGAGAAGCCACGGGCCTCCATCAGGCACATGGCCAGGGCGTCGCCGAGGGCGAGTTGGGCTGCGGTGCTGGCGGTGGGGGCGAGGTTGTGCGGGCAGGCTTCACGCTCCACACCGGCGTCGAGCACCCAGTGCGCGTGGCGGGCGAGGTAGGAATCCCGGTTGCCGACCATCGCGGCCAGCGGAAAGCCGCAACTGAGCACAAGCGGCACGAGTGCGCGGATTTCGGCCGATTCGCCGCTGTTCGAGACGATCAGGACGACATCGCCGTCTTGCACCAGGCCCAAGTCGCCGTGGAGCGCCTCGGCGGCATGCAGGAAAAGCGCCGGCGTCCCCGTGGAGTTGAGCGTGGCGACGAGCTTCGTGCAGATGTGGGCGCTTTTGCCGATGCCGGCCAAAACAAAACGGCCGGTCGCCGTCTGCACCGCTTCCACCAGTCCGAAGAAATCCGCGTCCAACCGCGGTATGAGGGCCGCAATTGCTTCGCTTTCAAGACGCAGTGTGGCCTCCGCTCGAGCGAGCAGGGCGGGTGCAGCAACCGGTGGTGAGATTTTTTCGCCCATCCGTCAAATGAGGTCGTGGGATTCGGCCGCGGCCGTGTATCTTTAATTCCACAAAAGTAGAACCGATCGCCGGGAGCAGCAGGCGTCACAACAGTTTTCCATGAACATCGCGGATTGGGCGCCGGCACAGGCATTGCAGCATTTTTTTGGCTTCGGAGAATTCAAGGGAGAGCAGGAGCGCGTGATCGAAGCGGTGCTGAACGGCCGGGACGCATTCGTGATCATGCCGACGGGAGGGGGGAAGAGTTTGTGCTACCAGCTGCCTGCCTTGATGCTCGAAGGCACGGCCATCGTGGTATCGCCCCTCATCGCCCTGATGAAAAACCAGGTGGATGCCCTGCGGGCCCACCACGAGGATGCAGCGGTGGCGCACTTCCTCAATTCGAGTTTGAACAAGGCGGAGACGATGCAGGTCAAGGAGGACGTCACCTCGGGCCGTACGAAGTTGCTGTACGTCGCTCCTGAAAGCCTGACGAAGGCGGAGAATGTCCAGTTTCTGCAGTCTGTGCGCATCAGCTTCGTCGCCGTGGATGAGGCACACTGCATCAGCGAGTGGGGACACGACTTCCGCCCCGAGTACCGGCGCATCCGCTCCATCGTGTCCCAAATCGCGGACGTGCCCATCATCGCCCTGACCGCGACCGCCACGCCGAAGGTGCAGGCGGACATCCAGAAGAACTTGGAAATGCGGGACGCGGAGCTCTTCAAGGCGAGCTTCAACCGGGAGAACCTCTTCTACGAGGTGCGTCCGAAGACGGACCCCGTCCGCGCCATCGTCCGCCACGTCAAATCGAACAGCGGCAAGAGCGGCATCATCTACTGCCTCAGCCGGAAAAAGGTCGAGGAGATTGCAGAGACGCTGCGGGTGAACGGCATCCGCGCCGCCGCCTACCACGCCGGGCTCGATGCGGGTGAGCGCAGCCGCATCCAGGACGCGTTCCTGATGCAAAACGTGGATGTCATCGTCGCCACCATCGCCTTCGGGATGGGCATCGACAAACCGGATGTCCGGTATGTCATCCACTACGACATGCCGAAGTCGCTTGAGAGCTACTACCAAGAAACGGGTCGGGCAGGCCGCGATGGCGGGGAAGGCCACTGCATCGCGTTCTACAGCCCGAAGGACATCGAAAAGCTCGAGAAGTTCCTCCAGGGCAAGCCGCTGGCAGAACAGGAAATCGGGCAGCAGCTGTTGCAGGAAGTCATGGCGTATGCGGAGACGGCGATGTCCCGCCGGAAGTTCTTGCTGCACTACTTCGGCGAAGAGTTCGATGAGGTGAACGGTCCTGGGGCTGCGATGTGTGACAACGTCCGGAATCCGTGCCCGGTTTGGGACGGCCAAGAGGACGTCCACCTGGTGCTCAGCTGCATCCTTGAACACCGCGAATCATTCCGTACGCCCTTCATCACCGGCGTGTTGTGTGGCGTTTCGAACCGCGAAACGGTGGATTACAAGGGCACGTCGAGTGCCTTTTGGAAGCGCGGCGCAGAGAAGGAACAAAAGCACTGGAATGCCGTCATCCGCCAACTCGTCGTCCTCGGTCTGCTCCGCAAGGAGGTCGAGACCTTCGGGGTCCTCAAGTTGACCGAATCCGGCATGGACTTCATCCGCAATCCGCGGCCCATCCAGTTGGTGCAGGAGCGCGACTTCAGCGACGCAGATGCCCGCGATGCCATGGCGGCGGCCCGCACCAGCGAAGGTGGCGCGGCGGATCCCCGCCTGCGTGGGATGCTCAAAGACCTGCGCAAGGAGGTCGCCGACGAAGAAGGGTTGCCGCCGTATGTCATCTTCCAGGACGTCTCCCTCGATGAAATGGCCACCCACTACCCCATTTGCGAGGACGAACTCCTCCGCATCACCGGGGTGGGAACGGGCAAGGCGAAGAAGTTCGGAGCGCCCTTCCTCGAGCTCATCCAGAGCTACGTGGAGGAAGAGGGCATCGAGCGCCCGGACGATTTGCTGGTGCGTTCATCCGCACACCGCTCGACGCACAAGGTGAGCATCATCCAGCGCATCGACCGGAAGATCCCGCTTGCGGACATCGCAACAGAGTTGCACCTGCCCATGACGGAATTGCTGGGCGAAATGGAGTCCATCTCCACTTCGGGCACACGGCTGAACCTCGATTACGCCATCGACGCAGTGATGGACGAAGAGAACATCGAAGAATTGTTCGACCACTTCCGTTCGTCGGACGAGGAGGGCATCGAGGGAGCCGTAGCGGAGTACGGTGACGTCTATTCCGAGGAGGAAATTCGGCTCGCGCGGCTGAAGTTCTTGAGCGATTACGCGAACTGATCGGCGGTCATCCGCCCTTGCTGCCCATGAGTTCGGCGATGGATTTCCACGCCAAGGAGCACGCCACATAGAAAAGGAACGCTGAAAACACGAGCCGTACGGTTGCGGCATTGAGCTTCACGGCGGTCTTTCCGCCGAGCCAAGCGCCGAGCACAAAGGTGACCATCAGCACGCCGGCGTAGGCGAAGTTGACGTGGCCTGCCCTGTGGTAGGCCAGGACCGCGAGCGCACCCACCGGCGGGAGCATCAGCGCCAGGGAGGTGCCTTGGGCCGCTTGTTGGGGCATCCCGAGGAAGTAAATCAGCGCCGGCACGATGATCAGTCCGCCGCCGATGCCCACCATCCCGCTGGCAAATCCGGCGACTGCGCCGATGGCCAGCAACACAAGTGCAGTAGAAAGGTCCATCAAAAATCGAGGTGAAAGCTCAGTGAAAACACCCGGTCCTGCCACCGCCCGTCGTCGATTCCCCAGCTCCAGTCCGCCCGCATCCAGTAGCCGAGCACCTTCGACCGCAGCCCGAAGCCCGTGCCGGCGAGGATGGGTTCGCGGTTGTTGTCGATGGTCACTGTGATGGGGTACTGTGTGACGGTCACCCGGTTGAAATCGTTCTCGTCTGCATACGGATGCAGGCCGTTCCAGGCAGCACCGGCGTCGAAGAACCCCACCGCTTGGAGGTTGCGTGCAAAGTCGGAACCGAGCGGCCGCCGCACCCACGAGGCGAGGACCGGGATGCGCACTTCTGTGTTGACGACGGCGGCGTTCGCGCCGTTGCGGGCGTTCGTGCGGAAGCCGCGCATGGGGGTGAAGCGGGTTTGGAAGGCGTAGGCGACGTCTGGGTCGATAGGCGTGCCGGCGTCTGCGGTAAGGGACAGTACGTTGTCCACCCCGCCCAGCAGGTGGAGGAGCCGGCGCTGCCCCCAGCTGGCGTCCGCTGCGAACCGGGCCGCCACCGTTGCCGTCGAGAAGATCCGCCTCGACCAGCGCGCATCCACCCCTGTGGTCCCGAAGCCGGCCCCGCGCGGGTCAGCCGGGTCGATGAAGTACTCGGCCCACGCGCGCACCTTCGTGCCTTCCCAGAGGTTGAGCGCGATGTCCCGGGACGTGTCCAGCACGTAAGCGACGTTCACGCCGGTGGAGGCGGCAAAGGTGTTCGGCTGCGCCAAATTCCAAGCATCCGTGGCCAGCATCGCGTTCCGGTCCAGCCGCGAAAATCCTTCGATGCGCACGCTGCGCACCTCGTCGAAAGGATAGGTCAGGCGGTACCGCAAGGTGTGGATGTGCGTCTCTCGGAGCGAGAATCCGTCGTTTGTTACGTTTTGTTGGCCTTGCCGCTCCAGCGATACCGTGCGGTCCCAACGGCGGCTGTAGTCGCTGTAAGCCAGCCCGAACATGCTGTTTTCCAGCGAACCTGCGAGTCGGAATCCGGCGGTGAACCGCTTGTCCTCGAACACGTCGGTCATCGAAATCGAGGTCAGGGCGCCGAGCCCGGGCTGCACTTGGACCGTGCCGGTGTAGGGCTGGTAGAAGGCTCCGCCGAAGGTGTTCGCTACTTGGGATGTCAGGGATTCAAGGGCATAGTTCAGCCGGTAGGGCCGTGGCACAGGCAGGGTAGCTGCGACTTCTGGGGCCGACGGTGGAGGGATTTCTGCATCGGCTTCGGTCACCGGCGCGTTCCCGAAGGTGTAGTTCCGTATGTCCACCTGGCCCGGCCCGGGCACCCAGTCCCAGCGCAGGTTCAGCCCTTCCCAATCCGGGCCTCCCCCGCCTGCCGTGGTCCCTCCCGCTCCACCGGGCACCAAATCCACCGGACGGCGGCCCCAATGCATCCGGCCTCCCTGCTTGCCGGTCAATGCAAGCTCGCTCGATTTCGCAACAAACTCGAAGCCACACACGGGAACTTCGAGGCGCAACACGCGATCGACGGTGGTGAAGTACCGGTAGTGGATGGTGGTGTCGATGAACGCCACCGCGCTGTCGCGCCGTCCGGTCCACACCTCCTGTTCCCCGTTTGTGCCGGATGCACAGGCGACAAACCTTCCCGGACCTGCCGGTTGCGGCCAACGGAGGTCGTACTCCGGGGATTCGGTGTGCCGCGTCACGACAGGACGCCTCGCGTTCCACAGGTAGCTGTAGATGGCCCGGTTACGCTGTTCGCGGAAAGGAGCGGCGGCTTCACCTGTTCCGGGATCCGGCCTGTTCGAAGCGAAGTACAACACCGTACCGTCTTCTGAGAACCGCGGATCCAGGTCGTCCCAGTCGTCCTCCCACAAGGCGACGTGGATGTTGCCCAGGGCAGACATGCGGTACAGGTCGGATTTACCTTTGTGCAAACCGCTGAAAACGATGGTATTGCCGTCAGGACTATACACCATGGACAGGATGCGGTCCATGCGCAGGATGGGACGTTCTGCGCGGTCACCGGATGTGAGGTCGTAGGTAATCAGGGCGAGTTCTCCGCTGCGCTCGACGGAGTAGAGCAGCGTGCGGCCGTTCGGGTGCCACGCGAACACCGGGTAGCCCGCGTCGGTGATCCGGTCGAGGCGGTGGCCGTGGCGTCCGATGCGGCGGGTTTTGCCCGTCGTCAGGTCGGCATGCCAAACCGACACTTGGCCGCGGTCCTCCGTGGCATACACGGCCTGCGTTCCGTCCGGGTGCAGGCTGGTCCGCAGTCCAGCCATCCGGCGGGGGAGCGGGTCGGGCAGTTCGCCCAACCGCTTCGGTGCCCGGTACCGGCTCGGAGCCGCCTGCCCGTCGAGGTGGTAGGCCTCGACTTCGGCGATGAGTTGCTCGACCGACATGCCGAGCGCGTACTGGATGCCGCTGTCGGCACTGCGCGCCACGCGCGTCATGTAGAGCACGTTTGCAAGCGTTGCTTCGCCGTAAAGGTCGGAGATGTATTTCCAGACGGCGTGGCCGGCGCAGGTGGCGTCTTCGCCTTCGAGGGCGGAAATGCGTTTGAGCCGCCCGGAGGCGGCCAAATCCCCTACGTCCAGCCGCACCTCGGCCGACCACGGCTCCCCCATGAAGGCGCACAGCCCTTCCAGGAACCAGACGGGGTAGTCCGACATCGAGGCGTTGCGGAGGGCATCCTGCCAGTTGCCTCCGTACATCGTTTGGTGCACCAGCACCCGCGTGAGCCCGCTGCGGAGGTCGCGAAGCAGCTGCGACGAAGTGCCCTCGCCGTAGAGAAACAGCTTGTTGCCCACCAAACGTGCCGTACCGCCGATGTTGCCATTGCCGCCCTCCGGCGTTGCCAACCCGACATTCGACTGCCTGAAATCGAGGATGCTGGCGTACACGAGGATTTCCACAGGCCCTTCGATGGAGCGGTCGAAGGCCGACTCGACCTCAGCCCGGACTGCCGGCAGCGCCCGCACCACACGCCGCGCGAGCTCCGCACCCCCTTGGTAGTGAAAGACATTGAAGTCACCTGCGGGATAGTACTGCCAAAAAAAGTCCTTGTGCTGCAGCCGGTTCTTGCCGTACGTCGTGTTCGATCCGTCGTAAAACTGGGCGCGCCCATCCGGCCCGCCCGCGGCGAGGAGCACGGCCGTCACGGCGGCGCACACAACCCGATTCCATCCCCGCTGCACGTCCCGAATTTACCACCTTTGCACCCATACCCTGCGCGCCGTGGCTTCCCTCCAACTCGTCTCCCGCCCCTTCGGTCCATTCGAAGAAAATACACTGCTCATCCTCGGACCGGTCGATGCATCGGGCACCCGGCCCGCCGTGGTGGTAGATCCCGGCATGTCCACTTCGGCAGAGTGCGCGGAGTTCGATGCCTGGTGTGCCGCCCACGGTGCAGTGCTTGCCGACGTGTTGCTGACCCATGCCCACCTCGACCATGTGGCGGGTGCGGGCCACGTCTTCCGCACGACGGGCTTGCGTCCGCGCTTGCATCGAGACGACCGGACCACGTACGATCGGGCTCCGGTGGCGGCTGCCCTGTACGGCGTGTCGTTCGACACCTTGCCGGAACCCGTCGAGGATTTGGTGGACGGGATGGTGCTCGACCTGTTCGGCAGTGCGGTGCAGGTGGCGCACTGCCCGGGCCACGCGCCCGGCCACGTGGTCTTCTATTCCGAACGTGACGGCTGGCTCGTGGGCGGTGACGTGCTGTTCCGGGGCAGCGTGGGCCGGACGGACTTGCCGGGTGGCGATGGGCCTACGTTGGCGGCGGCGTTGCACCGCGTCGTTTACACGCTGCCGGATGCGACGGAAGTTTGGCCCGGCCACGGGCCCACCACCACCGTCGGGGAAGAGCGGCGCACGAATCCGTTTGTAAACGGCGCGCGCACCGGCATGCTCGACCGGGAATGATCAGCCGGCGCGGCGGAGCTTGAACATGAAAGCCGTCCCTTCGCCCACAGTCGACCGTACCTGGATGTGTTCGCCGTGGGCTTCGATGAGGTGCTTGACGATGGCGAGGCCGAGCCCGCTGCCGCCTGCTTGGCGCGACCGGCTTTTGTCGACGCGGTAGAACCGCTCAAAAATCCGCGGCAGGTCGTCTTCGCTGATGCCGATGCCGGTGTCGGAGACTTCGAATTGGACGAATTCGTCGCGCGGCACGATGCGGATGGTCGTCGATCCGTGCGGCCGGCCGTAGGTGATTGAGTTGACGACGAGGTTCGTCAGGACCTGTCCGATGGTCGTGCTGTCTCCGAGGACGAGCAACGAACGGGGGGTGTCCGGGTGGAGGTGCAGGGTGATTTCGGCGCGTTTTGCCTTCGGTTCGAGGCTTTCAATCGTATCCCGGGCTAGTTCCACGGCGTCGAACTCCTGAATCCGCAGGCCCAAAATGCCCGATTCGATGCGCGAAATGGCGTCGAGGTCCTCGATGAGGCCCGTCATGCGCTCTACGTTTTTCGCGGCCTTGGTCAGGAATTTGTGGCTGATTTCCGGGTCTTCGTAGGCCCCTTCGATGAGGGTCAAGATGAAGCCTTGGATGTTGTGCAGCGGCGTTTTCAGTTCGTGGGCGAGGTTGCCGATGAACTCTTTGCGGAAGTGTTCGTTTTCGCGCAGGTTCGAGATTTCGTTCGATTGCATGGAGTTCCAAATCCGGGCCTGGCGCCGGATGTACTCCGTCCAATCCTCCGTCATCCGCAGTTCGGGCGCGGCGTCGTCAGCACCCGACATCCGTCCGATGGCCCGGAACACATCGCGCATGGGACGGTGCACCCACCGGTGGAAGGCATACCCCGTTGCGCCGCCTACTGCAGCTCCGGTGGCCAAAGCGAGCAACACACGGCCCGCAAGCGACCACTGCATGGGCCACGCCTCGCCAGCGGCTATGCGCGCCACGGTCAACGTCCCGAAGACGACAAGCGCAGTGATAACACCAGCAAAGCCAGCTGCTGCTGCAGGAGACCTGAACATGCGGTAAAGATGGGACGGATTGCGGGGCTGCGCGGCAGGTTCAGACCTCAAACTTGTACCCGACCCCCTTCACCGTGCGGATGCAGTCGTCGCCTAACTTTTCCCGGAGTTTGCGGATGTGCACGTCGATGGTGCGGTCGCCCACGATGACGTCGTTGCCCCACACGGAAGCGAGGATGGCCTCGCGGGTGAAGACTCGGCCCTGTTGGGAAATCAGCAGACTGAGCAATTCGAACTCCTTCCGCGGCAACGTCAGCTCCTCGTCACCTTTCAGCACGAGGTAGCGCTCCTTGTCGACCCGGATGCCTTGGGGGTCTTCGGCGCGACCGCCACCCTTCACCTCGAACCGGCGGAGCAGCGCCTTGACGCGGCTCACCAGCACCTTCGGCTTGATGGGCTTCATGATGTAGTCGTCTGCACCGGCTTCGAATCCTGCGATTTGGCTGTAATCCTCGCCGCGGGCCGTGAGAAATGCTACCACGCTGTGGTCCAGTGTGCGGTCGTTGCGGATTTCCGTGCAGGCCTCCACCCCGTCCATTTCCGGCATCATCACATCGAGCAGGATGACATCCGGTACCGTCTGCTTCGCGAGCGCAAGGCCTTCGCGGCCGTTTGCGGCGGTGTGGACGATGAAGCCTTCCTTCGCCAAATTGTAGGCGAGGAGCTCTAAAATGTCCGGCTCGTCGTCAACGAGGAGGATGGTCGGAGGCGCCATGGATGTCACGAAGGTCGGCCGCAAAGTGGAATGTCCGGATGAAATTCATGTGACGGGAATGTTAATTCGCCGCCGTGATCAGTCCTTTATCCGGCTGAATCTGAGCGCCTTCAGCATCCATTTGGGCAGCGGCTCGTCCGCGCCCCTTTTCTGGACATTCAAGAACAGCCCCCACTTTTCGAGGATGGGGATCTTGTGGACCTCGATGAGCTCGAGCCAGCATTCGTCGGGGTCATCGATGTACACGCAATGGACCTTCGTCTCGCCCATGCCGATGGCATCAGCCGTATCGCATCGGAAGGGGAATCCGCTGTCAGCCAGCCGGTTGCCGAGGTCGTTCATGCCGCGCACGTCGAAGCCGAGGTGGGCGATGCCGGTGTCGCACCAGATGCGGTCCTCGAAGATGAAACGGCCGGGCCGGTCCAGGGCTTGGACGAGTTCGATGTAGGTCCGGCCGGTGACCGGACCAAACCCCCCACGTCCGGGCTCGGGCTGCGTCAAAAGCACCCGGCGGTACCGTTCCCCCCCGCGTTCCCGTCCCGCGAAGTCCTCGAACACACCCGTTGCATCGTGGACCACCGTGCTGAACCCCAACGGTCCGGCATACAGGGCCACCGCCCGGTCGATGTCCGAAACGCCGATGGTGCAGCCCATCGCCCCGCCCGACGGGTGTCCGGTATCGGAGAACCAATCGTCCGCCTCGTAAATGGAAAACAAGGTCCCGTCGGGGTCTTTCAAGGTGAAGGTAGCCGCGCCCCACGGCGCAGTGGTCAGTTCCGGTGCGCACGCATCGCCGAGAATCGCCCGGGCATGGGCATGCATCTGACGGATGTCCCGGCACTTCATCGAAACAGCCAGCAACCCGAGGTCGCCCATGCCCACCGCCCACTTCGCAGGAACCGGCTCAAAGCTCACCGGCCGCAACACCTCGAACGCGCACCCACCCTGCAAGTTCATCACCATGCTTGCCCGCTTCGTGATGGTCGTCCCGCGCGTGTGGCTGTCCATCAGCGGCGCAGCTTGGACACTGTCGAAGAAGGGGATGTCCATCCCGAACAGTTTCCGGTAGAGGCGCAGCGTCCGGTCCATGTCGGTCACGGCAATGCCGATGTGCTGCATGCCGAGGACGCGGCCGGGGGACGGGCTGAGGCGCGGCTTCACCGCGGAGGGCTGAGGCGCGGCTTCGCCGTGGAGGGACGGGGTTGGGGTTGGGGTTGGGGTTGGGGTGGGGTTCATGGGCGGGGGGCGTGGGAAAGGTGGGGCATGGATGTGACAGCGGAAATGTAGGCGCGCCAAAGGTGCGCCACCTCCTCCTGCTTCCAAAACCGGCGCGCTTGCCACGCTCCGCGGAAATCGAGCGCATGGCCCCACCACCAACCGGCGAACCGGGAGCCGGCGGCCAGGGCCACGGCAGCGATGCCCCATTCAACGAGCGCCGGGAGGCCGCTGTCCCATGCCCACGCGATGCCGATGGCTTCGACCGCCCAAACGATGGGGAACAGCGCCATGGCCAGGGTCATGTGGAAGGTGCTGCGGAAGCACACGTCCTTGATGCGGCGCAAGCCCTGGCGATGGAGCAGGGGTAGGATCCACGCGGTCGGGGCGCCTGCCGCTGCGGCGAGGGGGGCGAGAAGGGGGATCCAGGGGGCGGCGCGGCGTGCTTCGGCCGGGGTCCGGCCCCAGTCCTCGGGACGGCCCCAGCGCTCGGCTCCCGCGCGGTGGACGGCATCCCAGGCACGGGCGACGTGTTCGAGGGCGGCCTCGTCCGCCGTGCCGAGTGCGGCGAGGTGGGCCGCAGTCGCCTCCCACTCCGGTCCGGAGCGTTCGGTGGTGCGCAGGGCGCGGACATACGGGGCGAGGGCGCCGTAGCCGCGTTCGGGTTGGATGTCGGGGCAGAGGTTCCGGAGGGCCGTTGCGACGCGGGAGGCGAGGATGCTCGGCTGCAGGCTGTTTTTTTCCGGGTCTACCGCATCGAGGTAGGGGATGGGGTCGCCCACGCGGTAGCGGAGCCGGCGCCGGAATCCGTCGTATTGCTCGTAGTCGAGGCCGACGGGGATGAGTTGGAGCCGGGCGAGCGTCGGGTCGGTTTTCAGGCCAAGGTCGAGGAGGTCCACGAAGCCGCGCTTCATCGGGCGGATGCTCTTGCTGCCGTGGTGGTTGCCTTCGGGGAACAGGCCGATGACAGCGCCGCAGCGCAGCCGTTCGACGCAGATTTCAAAAATCCGCCGGTTGCGGGCGTCGATGTCGGGCAGGCGGTCGCGTTGGCGGAAGATGGGCATTTGGTTGAACGAGAACATCAAGAACCGCGCAACCGGGTGGTAGAAAATGTCCGAACGGGTGAGCCAATGCACCTGGTGCCGCCGCATCAATCCGCAATGGATGAGCGGGTCCATCAAGCCGTTTTGGTGGTTGCACACGAGGATGACGGGAACGCCCGGCTCTGGAAATTTCTCGATGCCCTCCGTGCCCGTGATCCGGTGGTAGCGCGTCACCGCGCTGCCCACCCACGGCAGCATCATCCGGTAAATGGGATGGCCACGCTGGATGGGCGGTTCGTGGAACGGCTTGCTCATCGCAGGCGGGCTCCCGTGGCATCCGACAGCGCCTGCACAATCCGCTGGACAGCGCGGTCGATGGCCCCATCGGTCAGCGTTTTCTCTTCGTCCTGCAGCCGCAACGAGATGGCATACGAAACGGTGCCTTCGGGCAACGCATCTCCTGCATACACATCGAACAGCCCCACTCCGCGCAGCAACCGGGGCTCGGCCCTCAGCGCCACTTCGCGGACCTGAGCGAACGCCGTGGCCTTCGGCAGGACCAGGCTGAGGTCGCGCCGTACCGCGGGGAATTTGGCCAGCGGGCGGGCCACCGCCCGCGGCACCCGCACCCCGGCCAGCACCTCCACATCCACCACGGCCGCCACCACCGGCGCCTCCACCTCAAACGCCGCGCACACCTCCTGCCGCACGGGCCCGGCCCACGCCACCACGGCCTCCCCCACCGTCCACCGGCTTCCCCCCGCCCACAGCGGATGCGCGGCCGCTCCATCCTCCCGCACCAGCCCCTCCACGCCGACCGTGCGCAACACCGCTTCCACCTCCCCCTTCAGCCCGAAGTGGTCCACCGCATCGTCCCCCCGGTTCCACGACTCCGGCGCCCCCCGCCCGGTGGCGGCGAGCACCAGCCGCTCCTCCTCAACGAAGGCTTCGTCCGCACGCCGGTACACACGCCCCCACTCGCACAGCCGCAGGTCGGGATGCTGGTGATGCCGGTTGCGGGCAATCGTTTCCAGCGTTTGGAAGAGCAGGTCGCTCCGCAGGACATCGAGGTCAGAACTCAGCGGATTCTGCAGGGCCACCCGCGTGGGCGCAGCTTCCGGCAACCACCGCTCGACGTATGCGCCGCGCGTCAACGAATTGTGCATGACCTCGGTAAATCCCCGCGCGACGAGCAAGTCCGTCACGGCACGGCGCATGGGTTCCCGGTTCCCACGCCCGGGCTCCGGCAAGGCCATGCGCACCTGTCCGGGCAACGGAATCCGGTCGAACCCGTGGATGCGCAGGAGCTCCTCGATGACGTCGGCCGGCCTGCGAACATCGGCGCGGTAGGCCGGTACCTCGAGGTCGATCCCCTCCGCATCGCGGGCCACCACCCGCAACTCCAGCGCCGCGAGCAGCGCCGCGAGCCGCTCCGGTGCGAGCTCCACGCCGACGAGCCGGCTGAAATCTCCGTGTCCCAGCCGCACCCGCGCCGGACCTGGCACGGCCTCCTTCACTTCGGCCTCCGCAGCGGTCGCGGCCACCGTGCCGCCCGCCCACTCCACGACGAGGCGTGCGGCAAGGCGCAATGCCCGGTGGGTCAGGGCGGGGTCCACGCCGCGCTCGTACCGGAACGAGGCATCGGTGGATAGCCCGTGGCGTCGGGCCGCCTTGCGGATGCCCACCGGGGCAAACCACGCGGATTCGAGGAAGATGCGCGTCGTCTCCGGTCCCACGCCGGTTGAACTTCCGCCGAAGACCCCTGCGAGTGCCATCGGCTGTTCGGCATCGGCGATGACCAAATCTTCCACGTCGAGCACCCGTTCTACGCCGTCGAGGGTGGTGAGCCGTTCGCCGGCACGGGCTTTGCGGACGACGATGTGTCCGCCGGCGATGCGGTCTGCGTCGAACGCGTGCAGCGGAGTTCCGAGGGTGTGGAGGACGTAGTTTGTGGCGTCTACGATGGCATTGACCGGTTTGAGCCCGATGGCGGTCAAGAGCTTTTGGACGTCGGGTGGAGAGGGGACGGCGCGCACGCCTTCGATGAGTAACCCGAGGTAGCGCGGGCACGCTTCGGCCGCATCGACTTCCACAGAGATGCCGCCGGTGTGGTCGGCGAAGACGAGCTCCGGGCCGTCGGGCAGGGCGAGATCGGGCACAGGATCGGCGCCGGTACCTCCGATGCCGTCGACCGTTCCGAGCAGGAGGCCGGCGCGCAGGTCGCGGGCCACCCCGATGTGGCTCATGGCGTCGGTCCGGTTCGGGGTCAGGCCGATTTCGAGGACCGCATCCGACCCGATGCCGAAGGCCGCGGCCGCCGGCGTGCCGGGGACCAGCGCGGCGTCCAACTCCACGATGCCCGCGTGGCCATGCCCCAGTCCGAGTTCGTCCTCGGCACAGAGCATGCCTTCGCTGACTTCGCCGCGGATCTTGCTCGTCTTGATGGTGAACGGTTCCCCTTCCACAGGATGCAGGACGGCTCCTGGCAGGGCGGCGGCGACCGTCAGGCCTGCACGGGCATTTGCCGCGCCGCAGACGATGGTGGCCGGCGTTCCGGTGCCGATGTCCACCGTGCAGACCTGCAACCGGTCCGCATTCGGGTGGCGTTCAGCGGTCAGGATGCGGCCGACGACCACCCCCTCAAGTCCGCCCGGCACGTCGTCGTGCCGCACGATGCCTTCGACTTCGAGCCCGGTCGCCGTGAGCACGGCGGCGGCTTGTTCGGGCGTGCACGTGGTCGGAAAGACGTCGCGGAGCCAGCGGAAAGAGATGTTCATGGGGCCCAAATTTAATCCGAGCGCCCGAGCCGTAGGGCCCGCAATGCCCGCCGGTTGCAATCCGTGAAAATCGAATTAACTTCGCGGCCCTTTCCGGGATGTAGCTCAGTTGGTAGAGTACGCGTCTGGG
>CAZMNI010000015.1:1342-19404 GCA_964567615.1 uncultured Chryseobacterium sp. | reverse complement strand
TGAGTTTGAAAATTCACCCCAAACCCTTCGCCGCAACACAGAGCCTAATTTTTTCGCGGCGCAGCCGCGCACCAACCCCAACCCCAATCTCAATCTCATCCCTCATCCTCAACCCTCCGCGGCGCAGCCGCGCCTGTTCCCTCAAGCCGGCAACGCCGGCGCCTCCATCCCCCAACCCCAACCCCAACCTCAATCTCAATCTCATCCCTCCGCGGCGAAGCCGCGCCTCATCCCCCAACCCCAACCCCAACCTCAATCTCATCCCCCATCCCTCATGTGCGGCCGCTACACCAACGTCTCCACCGTCTCCGTCGTCGAACAGCGCTTCCGGGTGCAGGTGCCCGCGGAGCGGGTTTGGGAGCCGAAGGCCAACGTTTCTGCCGGAGCAGCGGCGCCGGTCATTGCCGATGAAGCGCCCGGCGAAGTGCAGCTCATGCAGTTCGGCTTCACGCCACGGTGGGCGAAAAAGCAGTTCTATACGCTCAATGCGCGTTCCGAGGGCGATTCGAATCCCGACGACGATCCGCGGTATGCAGGGGCGATGGGCATCCTGCGCAAGCCCATGTTTCGGCAGTCGATCCGCGACCGGAGGTGCCTTGTGGTGGCCGATGGCTTCATCGAAGGGCCCAAGGACGTGAAGCTAAGCCGGCCGTTCCTGGTGTATCCGCGGGATGGCCAGCCGATGGCGTTGGCGGGGATTTGGGACGAATGGGCGCATCCAGAAACGGGCGAGGTAGTGCGGTCGTTTGCCATCCTGACCACGGTGGCGAACCCCACGCTGCAGGCCATCGGCCACCACCGGTCGCCTGTCGTACTCGATCCGGACGACGAGCGCACGTGGATCGATCCCTCCGCGCCCATCGCGGCGGTCACTGCGTTGATGCGGCCCTGTCCCATCGGGCGGCTCAACGCCCATCCCATCGCGGCGGCCATCCGCGATCCGCGTGCGGAAGGGTCTGAATTGCTGCGGCCTACCGGCGAACTCATTCACCCGGAACACCGGTTCATTCCGCACGAACACATCGCGCTCTTCGGGATGGGGGAAGGGCGCGCGCGCAACCGGCCCCGGCCCGGAGGACCCGAACAGCTGCCCCTGTTCAGCTAACTGCCACGTCGTGCGCCTGGTCAACCACTCCCGCTTCAGCCTGCGGTACGGCGTGCAATCCGTCGAGGAACTGGTGGCCGACGCCGTGCGGGATGGGGTGGACGTGCTCGCGCTGACGGACATCAACGCGACTTCGGCCGGATGGGACTTCGTTGCGGCGGCCGAGCGGCACGGGGTGCGGCCGGTGTTGGGCATCGATTTTCGCGAGGGCGCGCGAGAACGGTACGTGGGGATTGCCCGGGATGCGGAGGGGTATGCCGAGCTGTGTGCGCACCTGACGGACCACCTCCATGCGCACCGGGCCGTGGGGGCGGTGGCGCCCGCGTTCCGGAGGGCGGCAGTGGTGTATCCGTGGCGGGTTTGGGCGGAAGGGGCGGTGCAGGAGTTGGGGGAGGATGCGTGGATCGGGGTTCGCCCGGGGGAGTTGGGGGAGCTGCGGATCCTCGAGGGGGATGCGGCGCGGCGGGGGCGGGTGCCTTGGGACCGGCTGGTGGCGTTCGCGCCGGGGACGTTTCGGGGGAAGCGGGATTGGAACTGCCACCGGCTGCTGCGCGCCATCGGGGAAAATGAGCTGCTGGCGCGGCTCTCACCGGCCGATACCGGACATCCGGGCGACCGCGTGATGCGGCCGGACGAAATCCGCGCCGCGTTTGCAGAACGGCCCGAGTGGGTCGAACGGGCAGAGGCGCTGCTCGCGGGCTGCCACATCGCACGGCCCCGGCCGGAACCGGGCAGGCGCCACAACAACCCCCATACCTACACCGGCGAAGTCGAAACGGACCGGGCGCTCATCCGCCGCCTCTGCGCGGAAGGACTGGCGTACCGCTACCCTGCAGGGCATGGGGAGGCGGTTGAAGTGCGTTTGGCCCACGAGCTCGAAGTCATCGAAAGCCAGGGCTTCCTCGCCTACTTCCTGATCAACTGGGACATCGTGCACTACGCGCGCGGCAAAGGGTACTTCCACGTCGGGCGCGGCAGCGGCGCGAACTCGCTGGTCGCCTACCTGCTGCGCATCACCGACGTCGACCCCATCGAGCTGGACCTGTACTTCGAGCGGTTCATGAACCTCTACCGGACGAATCCGCCCGATTTCGACATCGACTTTTCGTGGACGGACCGGGACGACGTCACGCGGTACATCTTCGAGCGCTTCCCGCACGTGGCGCTCGTGGGCGCGTACAGCACCTTCCAGCACCGGGCGGTGGTGCGGGAGTTGGGCAAGGTCTTCGGGCTGCCCAAACACGACATCGACGCGCTCGCTGAAGGCCGCTTCGACCTCGCCGCCGCAGGCGAACTCGAGACGCTGGTCCTCAAGTACGCTGCCCTGCTCCACGACTTCCCAAACTCCCTGACCCCGCACGCCTGCGGCATCCTCATCGCCGACCGGCCCCTCCACCACTTCTGCGCCACCTTCCTGCCGCCGAAGGGCTTCCCTACCACGCAATTCGACATGGTCGTCGCCGAGGACGTGGGGCTCTTCAAATTCGACATCCTCAGCCAGCGCGGCCTCGGCAAAATCCGCGACACCGTCGACCTCGTCGCACGGCGCGACCCCGCTGCCGCTGCCGCCATCGACCTGCACGACCTCAGCCGGTTCAAGGACGACCCCGCCGTGCGCAGCATGCTGCGGGAAGCCCGGGCCATCGGCTGCTTCTACGTCGAATCGCCCGCCATGCGCATGCTCCTGCGCAAGCTGTCCGTAGACACCTACCTCGGCCTGGTAGCCGCCAGCTCGGTCATCCGGCCCGGCGTCTCCCGCAGCGGCATGATGCGTGCGTACATCGAGCGGCACCGCGATCCCGCACGCCGCGCCGATGCCCACCCCGTCCTGGCGGACCTCATGCCCGAGACCTACGGCGTGATGGTGTACCAAGAAGACGTCATCAAGGTCGCCCACCGCTTCGCCGGCCTCGACCTCGGCGAGGCCGATGTGCTGCGGCGCGGGATGAGCGGCAAATTCCGCTCCCGCGAGGAGTTTGGGCGGGCCCGCGACGCCTTCATCGCCCGGGCCATCGCCCTAGGCCACGCCCCGGACGACGTCGCCGACGTGTGGCGCCAAGTCGAGAGCTTCGCGGGCTACGCCTTCGCAAAAGGCCACTCGGCCTCCTACGCCGTCGAGAGCTACCAAAGCCTCTTCCTCAAGGCCCACTACCCCATCGAGTACATGGCCGCGTGCATCAACAACTTCGGCGGCTTCTACCGCACGGAATTCTACGTGCACGAAGCGCGGCGCGTCGGAGCAACGGTAGTCGAACCCTGCATCGCGCGCGGCGAATGGGAGGCAACGGTCCACGGCACCACGCTCGTGCTCGGCTTCAACCTCGTCGCCGGTGCGGATGCGGCGACGGTACGGCGGGCGGTGCGGGCCCGGGAGGCCGACGGGCCGTTCCGGTCCCTCGATGACTTCGTCCGCCGCGTACCCGTCGGCCCCGAGCAGCTGCTGCCACTCGTGCGGTCCGGCGGCTTCGCCTTCACCGGCCGGTCGAAGCAGCAGCTGCTCTGGGAAGCCCACCTGCTGCTCGGGCACGTGCGGGGACGCGGCGGCGCCCCGACGCTCTTCGCCGCCACCGCCCGCCCCTTCACGCTGCCGCCGCTCGAGGGCGGAACCCTTGAAGACGCCTTCGATCAGCTCGAACTCTTCGGGTTTCCTCTGGCGCCGCCCTTCCACCTGCTGACCGCTGAAGCCCGGTCTGCGGTGGAGCGCGGTGTGCCCGCGGGGGAGCTCGCTGCGTGGGTGGGACGGGACGTGGAGGTCATCGGATACGTGGTCGCGCTCAAAGACACGGCGACGGTACGTGGCGAACGCATGTGCTTCGGATGCTTCATCGACGCGGCCGGCGACTGGCTCGACACCGTCCACTTTCCGCCGGTGCTCCGGTCCCACCCCTTCCGCGGCCGCGGCATCTACCGCATCCGGGGCACCGTCCGCGAAGAATTCGACTGCCTCCACGTGGAAGCTTCAGTCCTGGAGAAGCTGCCGTACATCCCCGACCCACGGTTCGACGACAGCGGCGCCCCCGACCCGACGGCACAGCCCCGGCCCACCGTGCCGCGCCGGCGGAGCGCCCCCAACGGCCGGAGCGCCACAGCCGCCTGGAAGCGGGAACACCCCCGCGGGTAACCGCGGCAACCGGTCAGGCGGCCGCAGCGGAGATGCGGAACCGCAGCCCCCCGTACAGCATGCGGCCGAAGATCGGTCCGTACACCAAACTCGCGTCGAAATGCTGGTCGAAGTCCGCGGGCGCAACCGGGGGCTCGCCCGGATAGGTGGCGCCGAGGATGGGCCGGTCTTGGCGGACGTCGGTGGCATTTTCCACGCCGAGGTACACGTCCAGGCGGGGCGAAAAGACGCGCGTCACCTGGAGGTGCACCAACCCGAACGGGTCTGCCACGGCTGCCCGCTGGAAGGCCTCCGGATTTGCATCGGTCTGAGGGAGCCGCTGCCGCCCGTACACCTGGGCCGTGAAGTCCGCGCGCCATTGGGCCCCGGCACGGGTAGGCTTGCTGGCGTAGCTCCACTGCGAAAACGCGCGGTGGCGGGGGACGAACGGGTCCCATGCAGGGCTGTCGCCCCAGCGCTCTGTGGTGGCCTCGACGTACCGCCAAGCGACACGCAAATCCCACCGCCGGTGGAAGGCCCAGTCCCACTCGATTTGGGCCGCAAGGGACGAAGAGGCGCGCTCCACCGCGTAGATGTAGACGTGCTGCGGGTCAAGGTCCGTGTCGACCACCGTCCGGCGCACGAAGCGCGTGCCGAAGACGTCTACGGAAAGGGAGGCGTCGCGGTAGTTGAGTGGGAATTTGGCCGTCAGGCTGAGCCCTGCATTGTCCGAAATCTCCGGACGCAGGTCGAGCTGGGACAGGGGCAAGGCCGCTCCCGCTGCCGGGTCCCACGCCGCCCACGTGCGGTTGCTCACCCACAGCCCCGGATACTCCGCGAACGGCAGCGGGGTGCGGAACCCCCGGCCTGCGGAAGCCTTGATGGCGATTTGTTCGGTCAAGCTCCACCGGGTGTGGACCCGCGGCGAAACGAACAGCCCATGCAGGTTGTGGTGGTCGACCCGCAGGCCCGCCACGAGCGCGAACCGGTCCGCCCGGTTCCACGTGTACTCGAAGAAGACCCCTGGAGTCCACTCCGTCCGCTTCAACTGCGTCTCCGCGGAATCTGCCCCCGCATGCAGGGATCCCACGACCTCGTCGTAGGCGTTGAATACGCCGCTGAGGCCAGCCGTCCACGCATGGTCTGTGGTGCCGAAGATGCCTTGGGCCAACAGGTTGATCCGGGCATACGTTTCTTCCGCGGTGTAGCGGTGTCGCCCGAAGAGTTGGCGGTTGTCGTGCCGCACCAGGGCCACTTGCGAACCGAGGCTGCGCCCCGGAGTGCCTGGCAGCACGTATCCGGTTTTTGCGGTGGCTTCGTAGCGGCGGATCTGCTGCACTGCAGACCACGCCGGGCCGCGGTCACGGAGCAACGCTTCGGCCGTCGACCACAAGGGCTCAGTCTGCGGAAAGGCTGCGGCCGCTCCAGTGGCCAAATCGGTCCGCACGGCACTTACAGCATACTCGCCCTCCATCCCACGGTCCCCGATGAATTTCCATTCGTTGCGCACCACTGCATGCCGCTGCAGCGGCACGTCGAGGAATCCGTCCGCGTTGCGGTCGTTTGCGCGGTCGTTGTACAGCGCATGCGTCAACACGGCGGTGCTCCACCGGCGCCCGGCGGCATGGCGGCTGACGTGGTTCCACTCCAGCCGTCCCCCTTCGTTCGCGTACAGATTCACGTGGAGCGGGTCCGCGTTCATCGGATTCTTCATCGCGAGGTTGATTTGGCCCGCCATGCTCTCGTGTCCGCCTGTCACGCTCCCTGCCCCTTTCGTGATGTAAATCGCTTCGATCCAATCGCCCGGAATCAGCATCAATCCTTGCACCGCCGCCAAACCCCTCGGACCAGGGAGGTTGTCGACGAGCAATTGGGTGTACTTCCCATCGAGGCCGAGCATCCTGATTTGGCGCGTGCCGGTCATCGCATCCGTGAAAGAAGCGTCCACCGACGCGTTCGTCTCAAACGCCTCCGACAGGTTGCAGCACGCGGCCTTGACCAACTCTTTGCGGCTCAACTGCTGCACATGCAAAGGATTCAGGAGGGACAGGGTCGCCCCACCTCCGCGCGCTTCCACCTCCGCAGCTTGCAATTCCACCCCGGCCTCCAGCGCGGCCTCGACGTACGGCTGTCCCTCCCAAACCAGTCCCACCGTGCTGTACCCAACGCTTGAAAAGCGCAACGTATCTCCTTGATCTGCAGCAGCAATCTTGAAAAACCCGAAGCCGTCCGTCACCACCGGCGCAATCCGATTCTTTCCTACCCACGCCACGTAGGCACCGGGCAAAGGCTCAGCAGCGGCTCCAGGCGTAGGCACGAAAAAGACCTTGCCCCGGACGGACCCTTGGGCCACCACTCCCGCCGCGCACGCCAAAAAAACAAGCACCCCTGCCCACCGTCCCCAACGAACTCCTGGCATCAATGCTCGTGCTTTTTATCATCCGTGCAGGAAGCATTCTCCCGGTACTTGCAACAGCCATGCAGCCCTGCATAGACGTCATCTGTGGCCCGGAGCCGGTCGGTGTCATGTCCCACACCGGCGACCAAGGCGTGCAATTGCTCCTCCGAGAGGACCTGCGGTTTGTACACCACCCGAAGCGACTTCGATTCCACGTCCCAATCCGCCAGTACCACCCCTTTGACATCCAAGGCGGCCTCGATGCGGTCTTCGCACATGCCGCACAACCCCTGCACCTTGAAGGTGGTTTCCATTCGTTTCTGTGCCGTGGCCGTCCCGACCACCGCAAAAGCCAAACACACAAGCAGCGCTTTCATGCTCTTAAAAGTACGCTAAAAAACGACGAGACCGGAGCTCCTCAGGGAACTCCGGCCTCCTCTGGTCGGGATAGCAGGATTCGAACCTGCGGCCTCTTCGTCCCGAACGAAGCGCGCTACCGGACTGCGCTATATCCCGGTCGGGGCCGGCAAAGGTACAGAATCTCTTCCGCTGTTCCTAACGCCTGGCTGCCTCAATCCGCTGAGAGCGTTGCTCCCAAGTAGTCCCGGTTCATCCGGGCAATGGTGGACAGATCGATGCCTTTCGGGCATTCAACTGCACATGCTCCCGTGTTCGTGCAATTGCCGAATCCTTCCTTGTCCATTTGTTCCACCATGCGCATGACCCGTTCCTTCCGTTCGGGCTGGCCCTGCGGCAGGAGGGCGAACTGGCTGACCTTCGCCGCAACGAACAACATGGCTGAAGCATTCTTGCACGTGGCGACGCACGCCCCGCATCCGATGCAGGTAGCGGCATTGAACGCCTCGTCTGCATCTGCTTTCGGAACGGGGATCGCATTTGCATCGAGGGTATTCCCGGAGGTGTTCACCGAGATGTATCCCCCTGCCTGAATGACCCGGTCAAAGGCGCTGCGGTCCACGGCCAAATCCTTGATGACCGGAAATGCAGCTGCCCGCCACGGCTCGACGTAGATGGTGTCTCCGTCGTTGAACGACCGCATGTGAAGCTGGCAGGTGGTGACCCCGCGGTTCGGTCCATGGGCCTCGCCGTTGATGAACATCGAGCACATTCCGCAAATGCCTTCGCGGCAATCGTGGTCGAACGCCACAGGATCCTGGCCATCGCGAATGAGCTTGTCGTTCAACACATCCATCATTTCGAGAAAGGACATGTGCTCGCTCACCCCCTCCATCGGATAGGTTTCTAACCGACCCGTATCCTCCGGCCCGTTCTGGCGCCAAACTTTCAATGTCAGATTCATGGCTGCGGGTTATTTGTAGCTGCGCTGCTTCAACTCAATGTTCTCATAAATCAACTCCTCCTTGTGCAAGCGGGCCGCTCCGGGATCGCCTGCAAACTCCCACGCTGCAACGTACCGGTAGGCTTCATCGTCGCGCAGGGCTTCCCCGTCTGGGGTTTGATATTCCTCGCGGAAGTGGCCTCCACACGATTCATTGCGCTCCAAGGCGTCTTTGCACATCAATTCGCCCAACTCGAGGAAATCCGCCACGCGGCCCGCCTTGTCCAACTCCGGGTTGAACTGGTCCTCCCGTCCAGGTACCCGCACTTCGGCATAAAATTCGTCGCGCAAGGCCCGGATGTCCGCCATGGCCTTTGTCAACCCTTCCGCACTCCGGGCCATGCCGCACTCGTTCCACATGATCCGCCCGAGCTTCTTGTGGAACTGGTCCACCGGGGTGCGACCTGGGCTGTTCAAGAACCGGTGGATGCGCTCGCGCGCCGCTGTTTCTGCCGCATCGAATTCCGGAGAATTCGTGGAAATCGCCCCTGTGCGGATGTCATCTGCAAGGTATTCTCCGATGGTGTAGGGCAACACGAAGTAGCCATCTGCCAGCCCCTGCATGAGCGCCGAAGCCCCGAGCCGGTTCGCCCCGTGGTCCGAAAAATTCGCCTCCCCTGCGGCATACAAGCCAGGGATGGTCGTCATCAAGTTGTAATCCACCCACAGCCCTCCCATGGTGTAGTGCACCGCAGGGTAGATCTTCATCGGGGTTTCGTACGGATTGTCCGCCGCAATCTGCATGTACATGTCAAACAGGTTGCCGTATTTCGCCTTCACCACCGCACGTCCGAGTTCGCGAATTTCTGCGTCGGAAGGGGCGGCGATGCCTTTGATCCGCGCCTCGGTCTTGCCATAGCGCTCGATGGCACTGGCATAATCGAGGAACACCGCTTCTCCGGTTTCGTTGACCCCGAAGCCCGCGTCGCACCGCTCTTTTGCAGCCCTTGAAGCGACGTCCCGCGGCACCAAATTGCCGAAGGCCGGGTACCGGCGTTCAAGGAAGTAATCGCGGTCCGCCTCCGGGATGTCGTTCCCCCGTTTGCGCCCTTCGCGTATGGCTTTTGCATCCTCGAGTTTTGCAGGCACCCAAATGCGCCCATCGTTCCGAAGCGACTCGGACATCAGCGTGAGCTTCGACTGGTGGTCCCCCGAAACGGGGATGCACGTCGGGTGGATTTGGGTGAAACACGGGTTTGCAAAGTAGGCGCCCTTCCGGTGGGCCTTCCACGCTGCCGTGACATTCGAGCCCATCGCATTCGTGCTCAGGAAGAACACGTTGCCGTAGCCGCCGGTGGCCAAAACCACCGCGTGCGCCCCGTGCCGCTCCAAGGCTCCCGTCACCAAATTCCGGGCAATGATGCCGCGGCATTTCCCATCTACCACCACCACATCGAGCATCTCGTGGCGGTTGTAGAGGCGCACTTTGCCTTTCGCAATCTGGCGGCTCAAGGCCGAGTACGCGCCCAGCAGGAGCTGTTGACCCGTTTGGCCCTTGGCGTAGAAGGTGCGTGAAACCTGCACACCACCGAACGACCTGTTGTCGAGCAACCCTCCGTACTCCCGCGCGAAGGGAACCCCCTGCGCTACACATTGGTCGATGATGCTCGCACTTACCTCCGCAAGGCGGTACACGTTCGCCTCGCGGCTGCGGTAATCGCCCCCCTTGATGGTGTCATAGAACAACCGAAACGTGGAGTCCCCATCGTTCTGGTAGTTTTTCGCGGCATTGATGCCCCCCTGTGCTGCGATGGAGTGCGCCCGACGGGGGCTGTCTTGAAAGCAAAACACTTTCACGTTGTAGCCCATTTCTGCCAGCGAAGCGGCAGCTGAACTGCCGGCTAACCCCGTCCCGACCACGACGATGTCAATGCCCCGCTTGTTTGCCGGGTTCACCAAGCGCACGTGGTTCTTGTGCCGGGACCACTTGTCCGCGAGCGGTCCATCAGGGATGTGTGCGTTCAACATGGCTTCAGAGCTGGATCAGGTAAAGGAAAATGGGCAACGACGCAAACCCCGCCGGGACGGCAATGCTGAACACGCGGCCCGCAGCCTGGATCCACGGGGTATACCGCGCATGCCGGAAACCCAACGATTGAAAGGCACTTTCGAACCCGTGGAGCAAGTGCAGCGCCAGGGCAACCTGCGCAAAAACATACAGCGCCACTGCCGCCAAGGCCCAGCTGTTCTCAGCCGGATTGAAGAAGGCCATGACCACCGTATGCAGATCCTTGAGGACTTCTCCGTCTGCCGTGTACATCTCAGGAACTTCCCCGAAATGCATCACGTACCAAAAATTCTGCATGTGCGTAGCCAGGAACACGAGGATGATGGTTCCTAAGACGCCCATGTTCCGGCTATTCCAGGCAGCATTCGCGCTTCCTTTTTCCATGGCATAGCGCACCGGACGTGCTTTGCGGTTCCCGCGGGTCAGCAAGATGCCATCCACAAGGTGCAGCAGCACGCTGAGGTAGGTCAAATAGCTCAGCACCTTGACCGCCGGAAATGTGGTCATGAACCGCGCGTACTCATTGAATTTCAGTGCCCCATCTGGCCCTGTGTTGAAGAGTTGCAGGTTGCCTGCGAGGTGACCTGCAAGGAAGAGGCACAGGAACAACCCCGTCAGGGCCATTGCGTACTTCCTTGCCAACGAAGAACCAAACACGCCGGGATGCGCCATAGTTACAGGTGTTTCGCCGCGAATTTACACCCAGAGAACCCTGTCTGCATGCGGAATGTTCGCCGGCGGGAAAAGGCGGGGCACCGGTTGCCCGGACCCCGCCCCCGTTGCCGGCCTTCGCCTCCTCATTCCCCGACCGGCGCCGGGACCCTGCGTTCGAGCATCACCAACTCTTGCAACACGATTTCAGTGATGTAGCGCGTATGGCCCGCTGAGTCCTCAAACGTGCGGTAGGACAAGCGGCCTTCGACCACGCACTCCTCTCCCTTGTGCAGGTGTTCGGCCACCACCTCTGCAAGCCCGCCCCACGCGATGATGTCGTGCCACTGGGTGCGCTCCTGCCGCTCGCCTTCAGGTGTTTTAAAGACCTCATTCGTGGCCAAGGGAAACACTGCCTTCACCTTGCCCTCCTCAAATCGGACCACCTCCGGGTCCTTTCCCAGCCGACCGATCAGCTGGACACGGTTGCGTAAATTGTTCATGGGTTGTGTGTGTTTGAACGGGACAAACATCTCCCGGGCCTTTGCGGCGTTCCGTTTCTGAAACGGCTCGTTTTGTGCGCGAAACCCGCCAATTCACAGGCGTATCTTCGCAACCCATGGAACCCCGCCGCGTCCGCGTCCGCTTTGCCCCGAGTCCCACCGGTCCGCTCCACATGGGCGGCGTGCGGACAGCTCTGTACAACGCCCTGTTTGCCCGCAAGCACGGTGGCGACTTTTTGCTGCGCATCGAGGACACCGACCGCACGCGACTTGTCCCGGGGGCCGAGGATTACATCGTCGAGGCCCTCCGCTGGTGCAGCATCCCACCGTCCGAGGGATTCGGTGTCGGCGGCTCGTGCGGCCCCTACCGCCAATCGGAACGCACGGACATCTACGCCGCGCACGTCGACAAACTGCTCGCAACGGGCCACGCGTACCACGCGTGGGACACCCCGGAAGAAATCGAGGCGCGCCGCAAAGCCGCCGAGAGCGCGGGCGGAACGTGGCAATACGATGCGTCCACCCGGGGCGGGATGCGAAACAGTTTGGCCCTCAACGCCCAGGAAATTGAATCCCTGAAGGCAGAAGGCGTGCCTGCTGTGGTACGCTTCAAAACCCCGGATACTCCGCAGGACGTCGTCTTCACCGACCGCATCCGCGGGGAAGTGTGCATTTCGACCTCTGTCCTCGACGACAAGGTCTTGATGAAGGCCGACGGCTTGCCCACGTACCATCTGGCCAACGTGGTGGACGACCGGCTCATGGACATCAGCCACGTCATCCGCGGCGAGGAGTGGCTGCCCAGCGCCCCGCTGCACCTGCTGCTGTACGCAGCATTCGGCTGGGAGGCGCCTGAATTTGCCCACTTGCCCCTCATCCTGAAGCCCACGGGAAATGGGAAGTTGAGCAAGCGGGACGGCGACTTGGGCGGTTTTCCGGTGTTTCCGCTGACGTGGACGGATCCGGCGACCGGGACCACATCCATCGGATACCGGGAGTCCGGTTACTTGCCAGAAGCGTTTTTGAACATGCTGCTGATGCTCGGCTGGAATGCCGGCGATGACCGCGAGGTGTACACCGTCGAGGAGGCCGCGGCCGTGTTTGATTTGGACCGGGTGGTGCGCAGCGGCGCGCGGTTCAATCCCGAGAAGGCGCGCTGGTTCAATGAGCTGTACCTACGTGCGTTGCCTGCAGACGCGTGGCAAGATGCCGTCGCACCGTATCTGCCTGTGGGGGCCTTGAATGGATCCCGTGGGGCTCTGATTGACCGCATGTTGCGCGAGCGTATCGCCTTTCCACACGAGGCAGCCGCGGCGAAATGGCTCTTCGAGGCCCCGGTGGCGATGGACGAAGCGCTCGTGGCCAAAAAGTGGACGCCCGAAACCTCCCCCCACCTGAACGCCCTCGCCGCCCGCTGGTCCGCCCTTGCTGACTTTACCGCAGCGACGCTCGAGTCAGATTTTGCAGCTTTCCTGGCCGAACGGGGCGTGGGGATGGGGGTGGTCATGCTCCCGTTGCGCCTGGCACTCACCGGCGTGGGCGGGGGGCCGTCGATGTTTGATTTGGCCGAATACCTGGGCCAAACGGAAACGGTGCACCGGATCCGGACCGCAGCAAATCGTGCTTGACTTTTTGCGCGTAGCGGTATTATTTTAGTTCCACCATGCAGTTCGTCTCCTTCCACAAGGCGTGTTGTTGTTGTCTGAGCCCTTCTCGGTTCGGACAGGAGACGCTGTATCTGTGCTGTAGGTCGTAGGATTTACTCCTCCCTCACGGCATGTACAACGAGGCCTTCCGGATCATCCGGAGGGCCTCGTTGCATTTCCCCCTCCCTCACATGCGCACTTCAACCATCACCTAAAACCTTTTTTACCATGTCTCACCGATTTGAAACCCTCCAACTCCACGCAGGCCAAGCGCCCGATCCCGCGACGAACAGCCGCGCCGTTCCCATTTACCAAACGTCCTCCTACGTCTTCAACGACTCGGAACATGGCGCTAACCTGTTCGCCCTGAAAGAGTTTGGCAACATCTACACCCGCATCATGAACCCCACAACGGACGTGTTCGAGAAGCGGATTGCGGCGCTCGAAGGCGGCAAAGCAGCTCTGGCCGTGGCCTCCGGCCAAGCCGCCCAATTCATCGCCCTGAACAACATCTTGCAGGCAGGGGACAACTTCGTCACCACCAGCTACCTCTACGGCGGAACGTACAACCAATTCAAAGTCGCCTTCAAGCGCCTGGGCATCGAGGCCCGCTTTGCTGACGGAGACAACCCCGACAGCTTCGAGGCCCTGATCGACAGCCGGACGAAGGCCATCTACTTGGAAACCATCGGCAATCCTGGTTTCAACATCCCGGACTTCGCACGGTTTGCCGCTTTGGCCCGCCGGCACGACCTGCCGCTGGTCGTGGACAACACGTTCGGTGCCGGCGGCTACCTCTTCCGCCCCCTCGAACACGGCGCCCACATCGTCGTTTCGTCGGCCACAAAATGGATCGGAGGCCACGGGACGAGCATCGGCGGGGTCATCGTGGACGGAGGAACGTACAACTGGGGCAACGGCAAGTTCCCGCAGTTCACAGAACCGTCGGAAGGTTACCACGGATTGCGGTTTTGGGACGTGTTCGGGTCCGATGGCCCGTTCGGAAACATCGCCTTCATCATCCGAGCCCGGGTAGAAGGCCTGCGCGACTTCGGTCCTGCGCTTTCCCCTTTCAACAGCTTCTTGCTGCTCCAAGGGCTCGAAACGCTGTCCCTGCGCGTTCAGCGGACGGTTGAAAATGCCCAAAAGCTGGCCGAGTGGTTCGAGGCCCACCCGAAAGTTGCGTGGGTGAATTACCCCGGCCTGCCCTCGAGTCCATCGTACGATTTGGCGTCGACCTACTTGCCGCGGGGAGCCGGTGGTGTGCTCAGCATCGTGTTGAAAGGCGGCGGCGGTGAAGCGACCGCAGTGGTCGACCGGCTGAAGCTGGTGAGCCATTTGGCCAATGTGGGCGATGCAAAAACCCTCATTATCCAGCCCGCTGCGACTACACACCAGCAGCTTTCAGAAGTGGAACAGCGCTCCGCCGGGGTGGTTCCTGGCTTGCTGCGGATTTCCGTCGGCCTCGAACACATCGAAGACATCGTGGCCGACTTTGAGCAGGCATTGAACCCGGTGGCTGTGCCCGCCTGATCGCTGCGCCATGTTCACCTTCCGCGATGCCGCCCCCCTGCCGCTCGAGGCCGGGGGCGAACTGCCTGAACTCTGCTTGGCTTACACCGATCAAGGGCCTGCCGACGCCCCCGTGGTGTGGGTGTGCCATGCCTTGACGGCCAACGCCGACGTGTTCGCATGGTGGCCAGGGCTTTTCGGTCCGAACGACCTCTTCCACCCCGGCGCATACCGCATCCTCTGCGTGAACATTCCCGGCTCGTGTTATGGCTCCACGGGGCCCCTGTCGCCTGATCCTGCGACGGGGGCCCCATACGGCCACAGCTTCCCGGTGCTCACCGTCCGCGACATCGTCGCCGCCCTTGAGCGGTTGCGCATCCACCTCGGCATCGCACGCATTCACCTCCTCATCGGCGGCTCCTTGGGCGGACAACAGGCCATGGAATGGGCCTACCTGCTCGGTCGCACCTGCGAACGGCTTGTGCTCATCGCCACAAATGCCCGCCATTCAGCGTGGGGCATTGCCCTGAACGAGGCACAGCGCATGGCCATCGAAGCCGACGCGACCTGGTCCACTTCTTCGCCCGAGGCCGGAGATGCCGGAATGCGGGCTGCACGCGCCATGGCGCTGATCTCATACCGGCATTATGGCGCCTATGGCCAAACGCAAACGGACCCTTCCCCACGGCTCGGCGGGTACCGCGCCCAATCCTACCAGCGCTACCAGGGCGAAAAGCTCTCGCACCGCTTCAACGCGTTTTCATACTACCGGCTGTCCCAAACGATGGACTCGCACCACATGGGCCGCGGTCGCCCCTCCACCGAGGCGGCGCTCGGACTCATCGCCGCTGCAACCCTCGTCATCGGCATTGACACGGACGTGCTGTTTCCTCCTGAAGAACAAGCATTCCTCGCCGCGCACATTCCCGGGAGCCGGTTCGCTTGCATCCATTCCGCATACGGGCACGACGGATTCTTGATCGAAACCGTCCTCCTCTCCGAGGTCGTAGGCGGGTTTTTACGCGAGGTGGCCCCTGTCGCCCTCAGAGCTGCATCTCCGGCACGTGTTCCGGAATGACGAGTCGGCCTGCGGTCGCGTTGCGGATGTGCTCCACAGAAACGCCCGGTGCACGTTCGAGCAAGTGGAACGCCCCGCCGTGGATGTCGAGCACGGCGAGCTCTGTAACCACGCGCTTGACACAGCCCACCCCGGTCAGCGGCAACGTGCAGGCCGGGAGCAGCTTTGATTCGCCCTCCCGGTTTGTGTGCATCATCGCCACGATGATGCGGTCGGCGCTGGCCACGAGGTCCATGGCGCCGCCCATCCCTTTGACCATTTTGCCGGGAATCTTCCAATTCGCGATGTCGCCGTGCTCAGAAACCTCCATGGCACCGAGCACCGTCAACTGCACGTGGCGGCCGCGGATCATGGCAAACGACGTGGCAGAATCGAAGTAGGCCGCTCCCGGAAGTGCCGTGATGGTCTGCTTGCCCGCGTTGATCAGGTCTGCATCTTCCGTGCCTTCGATGGGGAACGGCCCCATGCCGAGGATCCCGTTTTCGGACTGAAACTCGACTTCCATCCCGGGCGGAATGAAATTCGCCACGAGGGTAGGAATGCCGATGCCGAGGTTCACGTACATGCCGTCCCGCACCTCTTGGGCGATCCGGCGAGCGATGCCGTTTTTATCAAGCATGGTCTGACGCGGTTGCCGGACGGACGGTCCGCTGTTCAATGCGCTTCTCGTAGTGCGCACCTTGGAAGATGCGCTGAACAAAGATGCCCGGGGTGTGGATGTCGTTCGGGTCGAGCGTACCTGCAGGAACGAGTTCTTCCACTTCCGCGACGGTGATGCGGCCGGCCATGGCCATCATCGGGTTGAAGTTGCGCGCCGTGCCTTTGTAGACCAAATTCCCCGCCGTATCGCCCTTCCACGCCTTCACAAACGCAAAATCTGCGGTGAGCGCGTGCTCGAGGATATGCGGTTTGCCGTCGAAGACCCGCACTTCCTTGCCTTCGGCCACTTCGGTCCCGAATCCGGCTGGCGTGAAAAACGCGGGGATGCCAGCTCCGCCAGCGCGGCACCTCTCCGCCAGTGTGCCTTGGGGGATGAGCTCCACCTCGAGCTCTCCGTTGAGCATTTGGCGCTCAAACTCCTCGTTTTCACCTACATAGGAGCTGATCATCCGCTTGACCTGGCGGGTGGCGAGCAATTTGCCGAGCCCGAACCCGTCCACCCCGGCGTTGTTTGAAATACACGTCAACGCATTGACCCCGAGCCGCTCCAATTCTGAAATGCAATTCTCCGGAATGCCGCACAGCCCGAAGCCTCCGAGCATCAAGGTCATTCCACTTTCCACGCCGGCACACGCCTCGCGCGGGCCCGCGACCACCTTCGTTATCGCCATTACTCGAAAAGTTCCTCGTCGTCGATGATGATTTCTTCCTGCTCGATGGCGCGTACCATCCGCCTGCAGTCTACCGAATCCGCACCGAGCGAGACGGTATAGCGGAAGTCGTTGCGGGGAAAGTTGATTTCGTCGTTGTCGATGACGCCCCGCATGAAGTAGCCGAAGATGGGCAAGGCGGTGTTTGCGCCCTGGCCGAGGTGGATGGAGGAGAACCGCACAGCCGGGTCTTGCGCCCCGACCCAAACGCCGGTCGCGAGCGCCGGCGTCATCCCGATGAACCAGCCGTCGGTGTGGTTTTGGGTGGTTCCGGTCTTGCCGGCGAGCGGAATGCGGATTCCGTCATAACCCCGTTCCGCCCAGTCGCCCCGCAGGCGCATCGCCGTTCCACTGCGCTTTCCCGTCTCCAAGTTCACTGCACCGTCCACCACCCCCTTCATCATTTCCAGCACCACGCCGGCCGTCCGCTGGTCGATGCCCTGCCGAATCT
This sequence comes from uncultured Chryseobacterium sp., assembly GCA_964567615.1. GTDB lineage: Bacteria > Bacteroidota > Bacteroidia > Flavobacteriales_D > Sanyastnellaceae > CAMCYM01. The sequence goes on along the minus strand of CAZMNI010000015.1, from coordinate 2,222 downwards.
CAGGATCGGGTGTGTAAATGGCATTGCCGAACTTGTCTTCGATGCGCACAATGAAGCGGGGCGCCACGTACACCCCCTCGTTTGCGAACGCTGCCAAGGCCGCCGTCATCTCCTTGAGCGTCAATTCTGCAGAACCCAATGCAATCGAAGGCGCGCGGGGAATTTCACTTTCAATGCCCAGGTCACGCGCCACCTGAATGACCGCATCGGGGCCATAGTCCTTGATCAGCTTGGCAGAAATCGTGTTCATCGAGTTCGCCAGGGCGTACTCCAGGGTGACCATGTTTCCGTAGGAGAAGTCCGCGTTGTCCGGGCACCAATCGGGGTAGCCGTCGCCCATCGGAATGCAGATCTTTTGGTTCGGAAGCTCGGTGCACCGGGTGAGCCCGCGCTGCAGTGCCGCCGCGTAGACGAACGGCTTGAAGACCGAGCCGACCTGACGGCGGCTTTGGCCCACATTGTCGTACTTGAATGTCCGGTAGTCGATGCCTCCCACCCACGCCTTGATGTGCCCCGTAACGGGTTCAATGGCAATGAGTCCCGCGTGCAAAATCGCCTTGTGGTACTTGATGGAATCCAGCGGCGACATCACCGTATCCCGGGGGCCTTCGTGCGAAAACACGCGCATGGCCACCGGGGTGTCGAATTCGCGGTCGATCCCGGCCTCGGTCAACCGTGGCCACATGTGGCTGCACCCGCCGGCATCCTCGTTGCAATGCCATTGCGGTGTCCCGTCCTGTTCCGCCTCCTCGATATAGTGGTCCGGGCGGTGGCATTCTGGGCACATCTTGCCCGAAGCAAATTGGTAGCGGTTGCTTTCCTTGATGGCGCGGCGCAGGTTCGCTTCCCGCTGGTTCGGGTCGATTCCCTTGAAAAAGGG
>CAZMNI010000015.1:0-1242 GCA_964567615.1 uncultured Chryseobacterium sp. | reverse complement strand
TCCGGGAGCGGCCCGATGAGGGCAATCAACGTGAGCAGTGCGAAGCCGATGAGGGGGGAAAGCCCGATCCACCAAAACCACTTCTTGAACTTCTCTTTCGGAGGGAGCTGCCTGCGGGAGCCCTGCCGCTTTGCGAATGCGCTGCGCATTGTCATGAATCGGGGGCAAGATACCCACAAAAAGCCGAGTACCTTTGGCGCTTCCCGTCTCCTCCTCCATGGTCGCCCTCATCAAAGCCACCCAGCTCCTCCTGAGCCTCTCCATCCTGGTCGTCTTGCACGAACTGGGCCACTACTTCGCCGCACGAAAATTCGGGGCACGGGTAGAGAAGTTCTATCTCTTCATGAACCCGTGGTTCAGTCTGTACAAACGCAAAATCGGCGAGACAGAGTGGGGCATCGGCTGGTTGCCGCTCGGGGGCTATGTGAAGATTTCTGGAATGGTGGACGAGTCGATGGACACCGAACAACTCAAGCAGCCTGCGCAGCCATGGGAGTTCCGGTCGAAGCCCGCTTGGCAACGGCTCATCATCATGCTGGGGGGCATCATCGTGAATTTGGTCACGGGCTTCGCGATTTATGCGATGGTCCTGTTCGTGTGGGGCCGTGACTACTTGCCTGCAGAAAAGGTGCCCTACGGCATCGAAATCGATGACCGCGTCGAAACGCTGGGTTTCCAGGACGGGGACCACATCGTGCGCGTCAACGGGGAAACCCCCGAGTCCTTCGAGGCCATCCGGCGCACGCTGTTCTTCGAACAAGTAGAAGAAGTCGTCGTTCGCCGTGGGGCGGAAGAAGTGACCCTCACCTTTGATCAGGACCTCGGTCAGTACTTCGTAGACAGCGCGATTCGCATGCCTTTCGGCTTGCGGGTGCCCTGCGTTGTGGACACCGTACTTCCAGGTTCCCAAGCGGATGCCGCCGGTCTGCGAGCGGGCGATCGCTTTGTGGGCATTGACAGCTTGCCGCTCATCTTTTTCGGCGATGTTTCGGGCTATCTGCGGGCACATCCGGGTGATTCCGTGCTGCTGATGGTGGCCGACGAGGCTGGGGTGCAGCGGGTTCTTCATGCGGCTACCGACTCGACCGGGGCGTTGGGTTTCTTGACCCAAGACCCTTCAGAGATGCCTGAATTCCAGTCGGAACACCGAGAATTCAGCGCCGGAGAAGCCGTCGTGAGCGGCTTCGGACTGGCAGCGAGCACGTTGCAGGAGTACGTGCTGTCCTTGCGGTTCTTGTTCTC
>CAZMNI010000014.1:10704-19424 GCA_964567615.1 uncultured Chryseobacterium sp. | reverse complement strand
TTCGACCTCTCGCAGCGCATCATGAACGAAATGACCTACCCGGGCCAAGTGAAAATCATGGTGATCCGGGAGAAGCGCAGCGTGAGCATCGCGCGCTGAGCCCATGGCGGGTTGGGGCCAGGCGATCCGTTGGCAGACGCTCAGCGTGGGCGTTCAAATCGTCCTGCAACTCATCTTTTCAGCGGCCCTCGCGCGGCTGTTGACCCCGGCGGACTTCGGCGTGATGGCGATCGCGCTCGTGGTGGTGGGCGTGGTGGAGATGTTTGCCCAAATCGGAATCGGCCCCGCCCTCGTCCAGCGCAAGGACCTCAGCGACACCGACATCCGCACGGCATTCTACACGTCTGCGTTGCTCGGTATGCTCTGCTTTGCGGGGCTCTTCGCGGCGGCGCCGGCAATCGGTTCCTTGTATGCCGAGAAGACGGGCGGCACGACCGATGTGCTGGTGGAGGTCCTGCGCGTGGTGGCCTTGAGCTTCGTGATCTCGGGGTTCACGCTCGTGCCCCGGAGTTTGCTCATCCGGAGGATGGCCTTCGACCGGCTGTTTCGCTCGTCACTGGCAGCGATGTTGCTGGGAAACCTCGTGATCGGGCTCGGGCTGGCCTGGGCCGGGGCGGGGGTTTGGGCGTACGTGCTGGCGCTGCTTTCCCAAAACGCCCTGCTGGGCGTGTTCAATTGGTACCAAGCTCCCCACAGCCTGCGCGGCCTCCCCTCCGCGGCCTCCCTCCGCAGCATGCTCGGGTACGGCGCGCGCAGTACGCTTTTCAACCTCGGCAACTACGCGGCGACGAAGGTGGATACGTTGGTGGTGAGTTTGAGTTCGAGTTTGAGTTTGAGTTTGAGTTTGAGTTTGAGTTCGGGTGCGGGTGCGGGTGGGTGGGCGGCCACCGGCATCTATGACCGGGCGGCGTACCTGTACAGCCTTCCGATCACTGTGTTGGGCAAACTCAGCGACAACGTCCTCTTCTCCGGCATGTCATCCCTCCAAGATCGGCGGGAAGCTTTGGCACGCACCGTGCGCAATGGGATGCAGGTGCTGGCGCTCGTCGTCGTGCCGTCGGCAGTCTTTCTCACGGCGTTTGCGGAAGATCTCACCGTGGTGTTCTTGGGCCCGACCTTCGCTGCATCCGGGCCGATTGCGGCCATCTTGTTCGCAGGATTGGGCTTCCGCGCGCTCGGGAAGCTCGGAGATGCCACAGTCCGCGCAATGGACCTGCTTGTGCCCGCGGTTGTGTTGAAGGGGGCATTTGTGGCTGCAATCGCCGGAGGCGCATGGTGGGCGCTGGCGCACGGAGCAGGCCTGACCGGAGTGGCGTGGGCAGTAACGCTCGCAACCGTGGCCCAAACCCTCGGCATGGCAGTGCTCGTGCGGAAGGCCGTCGGCTCCGCCGCCTTCGCCGGGGGGCGGCCGCTCGTTCCGGGCCTCGTACTCGGCACCGTCACAGGCGCAGTGGCCCTGGCCTTGACGGGGGTCCTCGACGGCGCACCCTTCGCCCGCTGCGCCGTGGGCGCGGCCTTGACCGCCGCAGCCGTCGTGGGCACGGCGGTCCTCCGCCCTTCCCTCCTCGACGGGGCCGACCCCGACCTGCGCCGCTCCCTCGCCGCCCGCCTCCCCCTCCCCGCCGCCCTGCGCGCCCGGCTGCAGCGCTGACCCCGGCGCACCCTCCCGGAAACCGGCCCTATCTTTGCAGCCAGGTTCCCATGCTCCTCGCCGCAACCCTTCCTCCTGTGATTGCCCTGTTGACAGCGGGTTCGCCGGTGCTGCGCGTGCGGTGCGACGGCTGTGCGGAGCCGGTGGATTCGCTGTGGTCGGGCGAGGTGTGGGTTTGGGACGGCGCCTGCCCTGGCGAGGCGGTGGAGTTCCGGTTTGACCGGGAGGACGGGTCGTTTGCGGTGATGCCGTGGCCGTGCACGCCGCCGGCTGCCCCGCTCACCGAAGACCTCGCGGCCGCCCCGAAGCCCGCTCCGGCGCGGTCCTCCGCTGCAAAACCCGCTCCGGCCAAGCCCCTCGAAGCTGAGGCCGCTGCACCTTTCGGTTGGAGCCGGGATGCGATGGCCGGCTGGACGTGGGCGGCTGCCGAGACGGGCCGTTGTTATCCCCCGACTCCGCGCGCAGGCGTCGTTGCGCTCGCGGCCCAAATGCAAAACCTCCCGTTCGAGCGGGACCGGGTGGCTGCGATTTTGGTTTGGTCCGAGAACACCTGCCTCACCCCGGAAGCGGCCAGCGCGGTGCTCGCACTGGTGCAAGACGAGGCGCGCAGGCTCGAACTGCTGCAACGGCTGGTGGCACGCGTCACCGCGCCCGAACGCCTGCCGCTCGACGCGCTGTTCCACCTGGAACTGTACCGGCGGCAAGCGCGATCGGCCCTCGTCGCGACGGCCACAAACTAACCGGCACCGCGTGTGAAAATTGTGGGGGATGCCGTCCCGGGAATCGGTGGGATGGGCGCAATTTTGTAGCATGCACATCCACAACTTTTCGGCGGGACCTTGCATCCTCCCCCAGCAGGTGCTTCAAGGCGCCGCCGATGCCGTCCGTGAATTCGACGGCATGGGCCTTTCCCTCATCGAAATCTCGCACCGGACGCCGGAGTTTGAGGCGGTCATGGAGGAAGCGCGGGGCCTTGTGAAGGAACTCCTCGGCTTGCCGGAACGCTTCGATGTGCTCTTCTTGCAAGGCGGGGCGACCCTCGGTTTCTACACGGTGCCGATGAACTTCCTGCCGGAGGGCGGCAAGGCTGCATACGTGGACACGGGCACGTGGGCGGCGGGCGCGATCAAAGAAGCCCGGATGGTGGGCACGGTGGACGTGGTGGCCTCCTCAGCGGCTTCGAACCACAACCACATCCCGAAGGGCTTCTCTGTGCCGGAGGACGCGGCTTACCTGCACGTGACCACGAACAACACGATTTTCGGAACCCAATACCACCCCTACCCCACCGCGCCGGTCCCGCTCATCGCGGACATGAGTTCCGACATCTTCTCGCGCACCTTCGATCCGGAACCGTACGTCTGCATTTACGCCGGGGCCCAAAAGAACATGGGGCCCGCCGGCACCGTGCTCTACATCGTGGACCGCGAGGCCCTCGGCAAGGCCGGACGTAAAATCCCGACCTACCTCGACCTTGCGCAGCACCTCGCGAAAGACAGCATGCTGAACACTCCGCCTGTCTTCTCCGTGTACGCCACCCTGCTCACCCTGCGGTGGATGAAGGAGCAAGGCGGTGTTCCGGCCCTCGAAGCCCGCAACCGCGCAAAGGCCGAGTTGCTCTACGCAGAAATCGACCGCAATCCGCGCTTTGTCGGACATGCGGTGCCCGAAGACCGTTCGTGGATGAACGCCACATTCACCCTTGCCCAAACCGAGGACGCCCCGGCATTCGACCGTGCCTGGCAGGCGGCCGGCATCAGCGGGTTGACCGGTCACCGGTCGGTCGGGGGCTACCGGGCCTCGATGTACAACGCCCTGCCGCTCAGCTCGGTGGAGGCCCTCGTTCATGTGATGGCCACATTTTAACTTCTCCTTTCGATGATCATCCTCGCAAACGACGGCATCAGTGCCGCAGGCCTGCAGGCCCTCCGCTCGGCCGGACATACGGTGTTTACAGACCATGTGCCCGCCGACGGCTTAGCGGCATTCATCGCTGCAGAAGGAGTTGAATGCCTCCTCGTGCGCAGTGCAACCAAGGTGCGCGAGCCCCTCATCGCCGCATGCCCGGGTCTGCGGTACATCGGCCGCGGCGGGGTCGGCATCGACAACATCGACGTGGACGTCGCGCGTGCCCGCGGCATCGAGGTCTTCAACACTCCGGCGGCCAGCTCGCGGAGCGTGGCAGAGCTCGTGATGGCCCACCTCTTTACCTGTACGCGCTTCTTGCACGACAGCAACCGGAAGATGCCAGCCGCCTCGGAAGCGGCGGCCTTCAACAGCTTGAAAAAGGCCTACGGTGAAGGGACCGAACTCGCAGGCAAGACGTTGGCAATCATCGGCTTCGGCCGCATCGGCACCGCGGTGGCCCAGTACGCCCTCGGCTGTGGCATGGACGTCGTAGCCGTCGATCCCAGCCGGGCTACGGCCGGTACAACCGCGGTGGACGTTGAAGTCGCCATCGGGACGCACCGCGTGAAGGTGGCGGTTCCCCTCCTCGATTTGCACGCTGCATTGCGCCGAGCAGATGCCGTGACACTCCATGTCCCCGGTGGAAATGTGCTCGGAGCAGCTGAGTTCGCCGCATTGAAGTCCGGTGCAGTGGTCGTGAACACGGCACGTGGCGGGGTCATCGACGAGGATGCCCTGCTCGCAGCGCTCGAATCCGGCAAAGTACGGGCGGCTGGACTCGATGTGTTCGTCGGCGAACCATCCCCGCGTGCCGACCTCCTCTCCCATCCCCGGGTGTCCCTGACGCCGCACATCGGCGCTGCGACTGTAGAGGCGCAGGACCGCATCGGCGAAGAACTTGCCGCCATCATCGCCGGCTTCAACGTGCCGGCATGAGCGGACGCATCCGCCCGTTCCAACTGGTCCATCCCCCGGCGGACAAGGTCCATCTGGTGGCTTCACGGTCCTATTTGACCTATTCCGCAGACGAATTGCGGGACAAACTCGAGCGGAATCCCTATTCCTACCTCCACGTCATCCACCCCCACGGCTTGAATCCAGAAGCCGAATCGGGTCGCGCCGAGCGCGGCTCCGTGGAGTTCTATCACGAGGTGCGCGCGGAGTTTGAGGCGTTCCTGCAACGCGGCTGGCTCATCGCAGAGGATGCGCCCTCGGTGGCCATTTACCGGCAAGAAACAGAGAGTTTCCGCTGCACGGGCTGGGTGGTCCTCCTGGATCCAGCTGCGGCCTCCTCGGGCTTTTTACGCCTGCACGAGCGCACCCTCGAGGCCCGGGAACAGCTGTTTGCGCGCTACCTCTCGGTGGTCGGGTGCCAAACCGAGCCCGTCCTCGTAGCTCGCCCTTCCGGTGCCCCCCCGAATGCCGCACTCGACGCAGGCCTGCGGGCCGTCGAGGCGGAGCGCCCGGACTTCGATTTCACCACGGCCGACCGGGTGCGGCACACGGTTTGGATGTGCGGCCCGCGCACCTCTGCCGCCTTTGCCGAAGGACTCTCCACGTTGCCCGCCCTCTACCTCGCCGACGGGCACCACCGCGTGGCTTCTACGCTTGCGGTTCCGGACGCTGGCGGACTGCTCGCCTACGTCATCCCCGAAGAAGAACTCGTCGTGCGCGCCTACCACCGCGCTTGCTCGAGCGGCGCGTTCGCCCCGACCGCATGGCTCGATTCGCTTTCCGGCACTGCGGCGGTTTCGCATCTCGGCGATGCCCCGCTCTCCTTCGGCAGCATCGGCGTGCACCACGCGACGGGCAGTTGGCGCATCGACCTGCACGGCAGCGACCCGGCACGCATCGACGCCGGCTGGCTCGACACCGCTGTGCTCGGCCCGGTCTTCGGCATCCACGACACGCGCAACGACGCCCGGATGACGTATATCCCCGGGACAGAGGACCGCGCCAGCCTGCGCCGCCGTGCCGCCCTCCACCCTGACCGCACTTACTTCGAACTCCACCCGGTTCCTACCGCCCAAATCAAAGCCGTGGCCGACGCAGGTGGAACCTTCCCCCCGAAAAGCACCTGGATCGAACCGAAGCTCCGCAGCGCACTCTTCGTGCACCTGCATGGACCCCAAGATGCGAGGTGAGACGCGGCGGAGCCGCGTGGGATGGGACGCGGCGGAGCCGCGTGGGTTGAGGGGCGAGGGACGAGGGTTGCGGGTTGAGGGACGAGGGTTGAGGGTTGAGGGATGGGGACGAATCGGAATGCGATGGGAGCTTAGATTCTCGAAAAATTTACCGAAATTCGAAGAAAGGAAGAAACGATGACTCCTGCTGATCAGATTCGAAACGAGTTGATTGTCAAGCTCCTTTCTATTCAGGATTGCAATTTCCTGATGGCACTTGACAAACTTGTGACCCAAGGAATGAGCTCAGAGAACATTGAGCTCTCTGAAGTACAAGTCCAATTTGTCCAATGGAGCGAGGAAGATTTGGAGAATGGAAATGTTCGAGACCAAGGTGAGGTGTTCGAGAGTTACCGGAAATGGCTACACGGGCGGTAAGTTGGACACTCACTGCAGAATTGCAGTTGTTGCACGTTTTAGAATATTGGACAATTCGCACTGATTCAGCGGCATATGCAGAAAAACTCCTCATCGAGATTGAAGCAATCACTCAAGGAATCAGTCGGTTTCCGTTGAAATGTCCGTCCACACAAATGCCAGGTGTGCGAATGGCTGCCATGGGACCGTACAGCCTTCTCTACAAAGTTGAACCTGAACACGTGCGAGTAGTCGCCTTTTGGGACAACCGCAGGGACCCTGAGAAACTCATTCAACTGTTGAAGGCCTCCCGATTAAACAAGTAACAGCAACAACCCCAACCCCAACCCCAACCCCAACCCCAACCCCGTCCTCAACCCCTTCCCGCGGTACCTTCGGGGCATGGAACGGTTGCTGCGGTTTCGGGAGCGGGTGCCGGCGCATGTGACGCTGGTGGCGGTGAGCAAGACGCGTCCCTTGGGGGATTTGGTCGAGGCGTATGCGGCGGGTCAGCGGGATTTTGGAGAAAATCGGGTGCAGGAGCTGCTTGAGAAAGCGCCCGGATTGCCGCCTGATGCGCGGATGCACCACATCGGACACCTCCAAACGAACAAAGTCAAAGCCCTGCTGCCGGCGGTGTTTCTGATCCACGGCATCGACTCGGAGCGGCTGCTGGCGGAGGTGAGCCGGCGGGCGGAGGAGCGCGGGCAGCCGGCGGACGTGCTGCTGCAGGTGCATATTGCGCAGGAGGAGCAGAAGTGGGGCTGGGAGGCCGAGGAGTTGGAGCGGGCCTGGGAAGGCGGGCTCGGGGCGCGGTACCCGGGCGTGCGGGTGCGGGGGCTGATGGGGATGGCGACATTTACGGAGGACCGGGCGCAGATCCGGCGGGAGTTCAGGGGGTTGCGGGAGCTGCACGACCGGATCCGGGCGGCCGGCGGCGGCGAGGTGTTGTCGATGGGGATGAGCGGGGATTGGGAGATCGCCGTGGAGGAGGGGTCGACGCTGATCCGGGTGGGCAGCGCGATCTTCGGAGGACGGTGAGGCCTGCGGTATCTTGGGCGCATGAAAATCCTTTGGGCGTTAGCGGCCTTTGTGCCCGCAGGCGTGCTGTGCCAAACGCCGACCTCCATCGAGGCCGTCGAGTATGATCCCGCGGGAGACCGTTGGTTTGTGTCAAACGGGGCGACGCTGCTGGTGACGGAGGGACCGGGTGCCGGGTGGGAGGTGTTTGGCACAGCCCAAGCCACCCACGGCATGGAGGTCGTCGACGGGATGCTCGTGGCCATCGGCGGCAACGTGCTGCGCGCGTACGACCTCGCGACGGCGGAACTGCTCGGCACGCTGTCCATCCCCGGTGCGTCCTTCCTGAACGGCATGGGCAGCATGCCTGGAACCTTGGTTGTCAGCGACTTCGGCAACGGGCGCATCCACCGCATCGACGTGTCGGATCCGGCCGCGATGCAGGCCACGCTGCTCGCCACGGTGCCCGGCTCCCCGAACGGGGTGGTCATCGACGAGGCCGGCGGGCGCGCCATCGTGGTGATGTGGGGCACGAACGCCGACGTCCTTGCGGTGGATTTGGCGTCGGGGGCGGTCACGACGCTGATCAACGGCACGGGACTGGGCAACCTCGACGGCATCGACGTGGACGGGGATGGCCGCTACTACGTTTCTTCGTGGTCGCCGGCGCGCATCACGCGGTTCCAGCCCGACTTCTCCACCCCCGAGACGGTGGTTTCCAGCGGCCTCTCCTCTCCCGCCGACATCTCGTACGCGGTCGCGCTCGACACCTTGGCGGTGGCGAACTCCGGAAACGACGTGGTCACGTGGCACGGCTTCGCCCCGGCGGTGGGCGTCGGCGAGCCGGGACCGGGGTCGGGGTCGGGGTCGGGGTCGGGGTCGGGGTCGGGGTCGGGGTCGGCGAATGCCCAATGGGACGGTGCTGGGCTGGTGCTGCAGTGCAGTGCGCCGGGTCGGTGGCGCCTCGCCGCCTTCGCGGCCGACGGCCGCGAAGTGGCGGCAGCCGTGTACGACCTCCCTGCCGGCGAAGTCCGCGTGGCCGAAGACCGGCTGCCGCCGGCCGCCTGCTCCGCTTGGGTCCTCCAGCTCGAAGCGCCGGACGGGACCGTCCACGCGGTCAGGCCGGGTCCACGTCCACGGTGAGGCGCAGGCGCTTCCAGTGGGGATCGGCGTGGAACTCGCGCAGGTCCTCCCGCAGGACTGCCTTGTAGCGGGCGGGCGGCGCGGCGCGCTCGAATTTCAACAGGATGACCCGGATGTGGAGGTCGTCGATGCGTCCGATGGCGGGCGTTTCGGGGCCGATGCAGCGCGCGGCGAAGCGCTCACGGAGGCGAGCTGCGAGGACGGCTGCACCCCGCTCAAGCCGCTTCATATCGCTGTGCTTCAGCGTGATGCGGATTAGGCGATGGAACGGCGGGTAGCCATAGGCCGCACGTTCAGAGAGTTCTTGCTGGACCAGTCCGTCGTAGTCGCCGGCCACGACCCGGTTGAGGACCCAATGGTCCGGGGTGGAGGTTTGGACGATGACGGTGCCGGGGTTCGCGGCTGCGCCGGGAACAGGGGCGGCTGCGCCGGGAACAGGGTTGAGGTTGGGGTTGGGG
>CAZMNI010000014.1:0-10604 GCA_964567615.1 uncultured Chryseobacterium sp. | reverse complement strand
GTGCGGCCGGCGCGGCCGGCGACTTGGGTGAGCATTTGGTACGCGCGCTCGAAGGACCGGAAGTCGGGGAAGGTCAGCATGCGGTCTGCGTTGAGGACGCCGACGACGCCGACGTGGGCGAAGTCGAGGCCCTTTGTGACCATTTGGGTGCCTATGAGGACGTCGAATTCGCGGCGGGAGAAGGCTTCGATGAGGCGGCCGTGCGCGTGGCGGCTGCGCGTTGTGTCGGCGTCCATGCGCGCGACGCGGGCGTGCGGGAAGAACTCGGCGAGCTCCTCCTCGACGCGCTCGGTGCCGAGTCCGCGCGGGCCGTTGTCGGGGCGGCCGCAGGCGGTGCAATGGATGTCGGCCGTGACGCGGTAGCCGCAGTGGTGGCACTGCAGTTCGCCCTTTGCCTTGTGGTGGGTCATGGGCACGTCGCACCGCTCGCACAGGGGCGCGTGGCCGCAGGTGCCGCACTGCCAAACGGGCGCATAGCCCCGCCGGTTCAGGAACAGGATGATTTGGCGCCCAGCGGAAAGGGCCTCTTCCATCGCCTCGCGCAGGAGCGGCGTGAAGTGGCCTTTCATGGACCGCCTGCGGCGCTCGCGCAGGAGGTCTGACAGCACGATTTCAGGCAGTTGGGCCCCGCCGAAGCGCTCGAGCAGCGGCACGCGCACCAGCTTCCCTTCCTGCGCAAGCCAAACCGACTCCACGGACGGCGTGGCCGAGCCGAGCACGCACCCGGCCCCTACGCGGTGGCTGAGCCAGAGCGCCGCGTCGCGCGCTTGGTAGCGGGGCGCAGGGTCTTGCTGCTTGTAGCTCGCGTCGTGCTCTTCGTCCACGAGGATGAGGCCGAGCCGCTCGAACGGCAGGAACAGGGCGGACCGCGGGCCCACGATGAGCCGTCCGCGCGACCGCCGCTCCCACTGCAGCACGTCGTACCAGGTCTCGGTGCGCTCGCGCGGCGTGAAGCGGCTGTGGTAGACGCTCAGGTACGCGCTGAAGTGGGCTTGCAGCCGGCCGATGAGTTGGGTGGTAAGGGCGATCTCGGGCACGAGGAACAGGACCTGCTGGCCGCGCTCGAGGGCGTCGGCGATCAGGTGGATGTAGACCTCGGTTTTGCCGGAACCGGTCACGCCGTGGAGCAGGACGGGTTGGGCGGCGGCGAGGGCGCTGGCGCAGGCGCGGTAGGCCTCGGTTTGGGCCGGGCTCAAGGTCGGAAGGGGCGCCCGGAGGGGGGCCGGCGCGCCCGCCGTTCCCCCGCCGTCGCGTCCGGCCTGCTCCGCTCCCGGCCCCTCCCCCGCAGGGCCCTCCCACCGCTCCACGAGCCCGCGCTCGGCCAAACGCTCGGCCACCACCGGCCCGGCCACGCCCGACCCCTTCACCACCGGCCCCTCCTGCATCCACGTCCCCACCGGCTCGGCCCCGGCCAGCACCGCCAACAGCAACCGGGCCTGCGCCGGCGCGCGCGCCTCCAGCGCCTCCCACTCCCGCCCCAGCGCCTCCTCCGCCTCCGCCCACTTCGGCGCCACCCGGATCCACCGCTCCCGCCGCGGCGCAAACCGCTCCCGCAGCTCGTCTTCGGCCATCACCCACCCCGCTGCGACCAACCGGTTCACCACGCGCATGGGATTCTTCGTCTGCAGCACGGCCCCCACCTCGTCCACCGACAAGGGTCCGCGCACTTCGAGGGCATCCAGCAGGTCCCGCGCCGCAACGTCGCCCGGCTCCCCTTCCGCCGGCGGCTCGGGATGCCGCATCACCCGCGTCTCCCCCGCCAGCTTCAGCCCCAGCGGCAGCGCGGCCGCCACCACCTCGCCCGCGGTGCAGAGGTAATACTCCGACATCCACCGCTGCAGCGCAAGGCCCCCCGCGCTCACGACGGGGCGGTCGTCCACCACCGCATCGATCGGCCGCACCGACCCGGGCGGCACCCCCGCCGGCAAGCTCGCAAAGACCGCGGCCACCACCCCGGTGTGGCGCTTGCGCAGCCCCACCCGCACCACCACGCGCATGCCGGGCAGGACCGGCTCGTCCACTCCATCGAGGCTGTACGTCAGCGGTTTGGGCATCGCCACCGGCACCCAAACTTCCACAAAACCCGGTGTCCGTTCCACCTTCCGAAGGTAGGGATGGGGGCGGGATTGGGGTTGGGGTTGAAGCGAGGCTGCGCCTCGCGGGACGAGGGACAAGCGAGGCTGCGCCTCGCGGGACGAGGAACGAGCGAGGCTGCGCCTCGCGGTTTGGGGTTGGGGGAAGAAAAAAAATTCGGCCTCCCCTTAAAGGGAAGGCCGAAATTGAAAGAGTCAAAGAGTCAAAGGGTCGTCAATCCCGGACGCAACGGACGGAAAAGCCGTCTCGAATGAAATCGTAGTAGTTCCGGATGACACTGGAGTATCCAGCATCCAAGCCGCGGTACCAAGCGCCCGATCCGGACGGAGAGGAACTCCACCAGAGGCCGGAGAATCCGAGATAGTAGAAGTAACCATTGACGTCGCTACGGTAGCCACCGGGCAAGGCCGAGAAGCCGCTGGAGTTCGTGCCGTCCCACGCAGGAACATCCGTAGGTGAAGATTTGAGGGCATCGGCAACGTAATCGCCACCGAGAAAATTCGTGAGGGTGGACCATTCATCGTCGCTGGGAACGTGGTAGCCGGTGGGACACAGCCCACGGGGATCAGCGACCGCGAAGAAGTTGTACAACCGGCCGTAGGTCGCGAGGGTTGCGGCATCGTTGTTGTGAACCGCCTGTGCACCAAACGTAGTTGACATCCACTGGCTGTCGGTCAGCCCGCCGGGAATTGCGTCTCCATTCCTGTAGATGCCCGAAGCCAAATTCTCCTTGAACCAGCACTGACTTCCGATTTCCACCAACGGATATGCCTTCCGGTCGAACCGCACATGCGATACCCCTGCGCATGGGCCTGCCCCTGAACAATCCACCCCTGCACAAGGAATTCCTGAGCAGATGGTGCCCTCTACATCCGCCCAGGCATCTGCAAAAGTCAGCGGGTCCCCATCGTCACAAGAAAGTCCCGTAAAAGGGCAATTTGGCAAACCGTACACACACATGGTTACATCTGCAATAAGAGGATAACTCCAGCTGCCCACGTAGTTGCAGGAAGATGGGTCCGGGCAACCGTACAGCCGCCGCGTTTCCCAGGCCGTCCCGTTCCAAACCGCAACCTCCCCCGGATACGGACCCAACCCCGTCGGCAGCGGCCCACCCGAAGGACCCGCCGGACCCGCTGGACCTGCTGGACCCGCCGGACCTACTGGACCTGTCGAACCCGTCGGACCGGCTTCGCCGGCTGGACCGACGAGGATCGGGGTGGAAAGGGTCGAGCCGTTCGAAAAGGTGAAGGTCAGGGTGTTGTCCGGGTTGACGTCGACGTCGATGACGCCGAAGAAGGAGCCCGTGCCGCCCGAGCCCGTGCTGCCTGTTCCGGCGGCGGCTTGGAGTTCGGCGATTTGGTTTGTGAGAATGAGCAAGTAGGTCTCCAGCGTGAGGCCGTCGATGGTGAGGGACTCCGGTGTGAAGTCGGAGGCGAATTCTGCCAGCAGGGCCAACAGGTCGTCCGTGCCGATGTAGCCGTTTTCGTCCGAATCCGGATTGTACGGGTAGTTGACAGTGACCGGGCCGGAGGAAGTTTGGGCCAGTGCGCTGGAAACGAACGAGATGGCAAGGGAAAGCACGCAGGCTATCGGCAGGAATGCGGTCGAGCGGCGCATGGCAATTGGATTTGGTTTACTAAAAGTACAAAATCGCCCCCCAACCCCAACCCCAACCTCAACCCCAACCCCAACCTCGTCCTCAATCTCAATCTCAACCTCGCTCTCAACCTTCCCCCTCCCCCGTTGTTATCCCCCCATGGCAACACCCCTTGCAGCCGGCACCCCGGCCCCGGCCTTCTCCGGCCCCATCCAAGACGGCACCACCCGTTCGCTCGCGGACTACGCGGGCAAGACCCTTGCGCTGTACTTCTATCCGAAGGACGACACGCCCGGTTGCACGGCGCAAGCGTGCGACCTGAATACGCACCTGGCGGACCTGCGTGCGGCGGGAATCGAAGTGCTCGGCGTGAGCGCAGACGGGGCGGCGAGCCACACGAAGTTCATCGCGAAGTACGGGCTCGGGTTTGACCTGCTGTCGGATACGGACAAATCGGTGCACGAGGCCTTCGGGGTTTGGGGGCCGAAGAAGTTCATGGGGCGGACGTACGACGGGACGCACCGGACGACCTTCCTCATCGACCCGAACGGGCAGATTGTGCACGTGATCACGAAGCCGAACACGAAGGCCCACGCGGCAGAGATTCAGGCCGCGCTCGGGCTGAAGTGAGGTCGGAAGGTGACGGCTGCAAAGCGCGGCCGCACGTTGACAAAAAATGCCTTCACTACGTACATCCATTGCGGAGTGCGTAGGATACCTTCGTGCCAAATCTCAGAAAAATGGCAGTAGATCCCCAAAAGCTCAAGGCCCTCCAGATGACGTTGGAGCGCCTCGACAAGACGTACGGAAAGGGCACCGTGATGAAGCTCGGCGACAACGCCGTAGAAGCCATGGAGGTCATTCCATCCGGCTCGCTCACGCTCGACCTCGCGCTCGGCATCAACGGCTACCCGAAGGGCCGCATCGTGGAAATCTACGGTCCGGAATCCTCCGGCAAGACCACGCTGGCCATCCACGCGATCGCGGAAGCCCAAAAGCAGGGCGGCATCTGCGCCATCGTCGACGCCGAACACGCCTTCGACAAGTTCTACGCCGAATCGCTCGGGGTGGACGTCGAGAACCTCCTCATCTCGCAGCCCGACAACGGGGAACAGGCGCTTGAAATCGCCGACAACCTCATCCGCTCGGGCGCCATCGACCTGATCGTCATCGACTCCGTGGCCGCCTTGACGCCCCGCGCAGAAATCGAAGGCGAGATGGGCGATTCGGCGGTGGGCCTGCAAGCCCGCCTCATGTCGAAGGCGCTGCGGAAGCTCACCGGCACCATCAGCAAAACCGGCTGCTGCTGCATCTTCATCAACCAGCTCCGCGAAAAGATCGGGGTGATGTTCGGCAACCCGGAAACCACGACCGGCGGCAACGCGCTCAAGTTCTACTCCACCATCCGCCTCGACATCCGCAAGTCCACGCAGATCAAAGACGGCGAAAACATCCTCGGCACCCGCACGAAGGTGAAGGTGGTGAAGAACAAGGTGGCGCCGCCCTTCCGCAAGGCCGAATTCGACATCCTCTACGGCGAAGGCATCTCGAAGACGGGCGAAATCATCGACCTCGGGGTGGAGATGGGCATCATCAAGAAGTCCGGTTCGTGGTTCAGCTACAACGACACGAAGCTGGGTCAGGGCCGCGATGCGGTCCGCACCTTGCTGCAAGACAACGTGGAGCTGATGGAAGAGCTCGAAGGCGTCATCAAAGCCCAGCTCGTCGGACACGTTCCTGCTCCGGTCGCTGCGGAATGAAGGAACTGTGGGGCATGAAGAAGAGGGCGGTCCCGGTGGGCGCCCTCTTTTTTGCACTTTGCGCCGTCGGGTGCTCCCCGAAAGGCGAAGACATCCCGAGCGAGCGCGACCTCACAAAGGCGCGCATCGATTCGCTGAACGCCCTGATCCGCAACGATCCGGACAACCCGGCCCTCTACGTCGCGCGCGGCAAGGAATGGCAGGCCCTCGGCAACCCGAAAGAAGCCCTGACGGACTTCGACTACGCCATCGCCGCGGACTCTTCGTTCGCAGAAGGTTGGGTCGAGAAAATCAACGTCCTGTATGCCATGCAAGACCTCGAGGGCTGCGTGGCTGCCGCAGACGGGTGCATCGCCCACGCGCCGGAAGCCACGGCCTGCCTGCTCAAGCGGGCAGAGTTCCACATCCACCTGCGCCAATACGAGCAGGCCTTCGAACGGCTCAACGCCGCCTTGCAGCTCGACGACCAACTCGAAGAAGCCTACTGGATGAAGGGCAAGATCTACCGCGAGAACGGCAACAGCGAGCTCGCGCTCAGCAGCTTCGCCACCTCCGTCGAGGTCAACCCGGAGTTCTTTGACGGCTACATCGCCCTCGGGCTGCAGCTGGCCGAGGCAAAAGATCCTGCTGCCGTCGACGCCTACCGGTCCGCGGCCGACCTGCGGCCGAAGAGCATCGAACCGCGCTACAACCTGGCGATGTTCCTGCAGGAAAACGGCCGCTACGACGAAGCTTCTGCGACCTACCACGAAATCCTCGCCCTCGACTCGAACAACGCCACGGCGTGCTTCAACCTCGGCTACATCCGACTCGAGTACCTGCAGCAGTACGACAGCGCCGCTTACTGGTTCAGCGAAGCCATCCAGCGCCTGCCGTACTACCACCAGGCGTGGTTCAACCGCGGACTTGCGCTGGAAAGCCTCGGGCGGGAGCAAGATGCCCTGCGCGATTACAACGAAGCCCTGCGCATCAAGCCAGACTACACCGCCGCAGCGAAGGCAAAGGGGCGGCTGGTGGATTGACTTGCCCGCGCGTCCCGGGATTGAATCGCAACGAAAAAGCCGGAGCCCTTGCGGGTTCCGGCTTTTCTGTATCGGACGCACGGGGCGACCGAAGGGCGAGCGCGCAGAGCGCCCGGGAGGTTCAGATCACTTGACCTTCTTCACCACCGCGGCGAAGGCCTCGGGGTGGTTCATGGCGAGGTCGGCGAGGACCTTGCGGTTGAGGTCGATGTTTGCCTTCGCCAGCTTGCCGATCAGTTCGCTGTACGACATCCCGTGCAGACGGGCGCCGGCGTTGATCCGCTGGATCCACAGGGCACGGAAGTGGCGCTTGCGCTGCTTGCGGCCGATGTAGGCATACTTGAGGCCTTTTTCGACGGCGTTCTTTGCGACCGTCCAGACATTTTTCGCGGCACCGTAGTACCCTTTTGCGAGCTTGAGGACCTTTTTGCGGCGTGCCCTCGAGGCCACTGCGTTGTTCGAACGTGGCATGTTCGGAGTGTTTTTTGGCAGACGGCGCCACGGCGTGAGCAGTGGACTTGGGAACCGGATGCCGGGTTAAACGTACCTGGGTTTCGTCAGGAAAATCGCGCGGTTAGACGCAGAGCTGGCGCTTGACGCTGTCCATGTCCGTCGGGTGGACGGTGGTCATGTGCGTCAGGTTCCGCTTCTGCTTCGTGCCTTTCTTCGTCAGGATGTGACTCTTGAAGGCATGCTTCCGCTTGATCTTCCCCGTCCCGGTGAACTTGAAGCGCTTCTTCGCGCTCGATTTGGTCTTCATCTTCGGCATGGCCTCGGATTTTATGGTTAGGAGAGATTACTTCTTCTTCGGATTGAAAATCACGGTCATCCGCTTGCCCTCGAGCTTCGGCAGTTGTTCCACCGTTCCGACGTCTTCGAGTTCCTGGGCGAACTTCAGCAGCAGGATTTCACCCCGCTCCTTGAAGACGATGGTCCGACCGCGGAAGAAGACGTACGCCTTGAGCTTGTTGCCCTCCTTGAGGAACTCGCGGCCGTGCTTGAGCTTGAACTGGAAATCGTGGTCGTCCGTGTTGGGGCCGAAGCGGATCTCCTTGACGGTGACCTTCGCTTGGTTTGCCTTGATTTCCTTCTGCTTCTTCTTTTGGTCGTACAGGAATTTCTTGTACTCGGTGATCCGGCACACCGGCGGTACAGCCTTCGGGGAAATCTCCACAAGGTCGAGTTCGAGCGATTGCGCGAGGGCCAACGCTTCGGGAAGCCGCATGACTGCGGGTTCGATGTTCTCGCCGATCACCCGGACCTCTTCCGCGGTGATTTTCTCGTTGATCTTGTGAGGATCCTCTTGCCTGACCCGCCCTTTGTACGGGGTCTTTTTCCTGCGGATTGCGATAACTCGTGAGTTTTAAGGGTTCAACGTTTGTTCACCGAGCATCGCCGCTACCTCTGCACGTACCTGTGCAGCGAAGGCTTCGAGGCCCAGCGCACCCTGGTCACCTTCGCCGTGCTTGCGCACAGAAACGGTTCCCGAGGATGCCTCGTGTTCTCCGACGATGAGCATGTAGGGCACTTTATCGAGCTCCGCATCGCGGATCTTGCGTCCCACCTTCTCCGACCGCCGGTCTACGAGGGCGCGAATATCGTGATTCTCAAGCATTTTTGAAACCCCCTCTGCATACTCCGTAAATCGGTCCGAAACTGGCAGAATACGAGCTTGTTCCGGGGTAAGCCAAAGCGGGAAGTTGCCTGCGCAATGCTCGATGAGGATGGCCACGAACCGCTCCATCGAGCCGAAGGGCGCGCGGTGGATCATCACCGGGCGGTGCCGGCCGTTGTCGGAGCCGATGTACTCGAGTTCAAAGCGTTCGGGCAAGTTGTAGTCCAACTGGACCGTGCCGAGCTGCCACTTGCGTCCGATGGCATCGCGGACCATGAAGTCGAGTTTGGGTCCATAGAACGCCGCTTCTCCGTACTCCACGACCGTTCGCAGCCCCTTCTCCTCCGCGACTTCCTGGATGGCCTGCTCGGCCCGGTTCCAGTTCTCTTCGGAGCCGATGTACTTCTCGGGATTCGACGGGTCGCGCAACGAAACTTGGGCGAGGTAGTCGTGGAAATCGAGCGTCTTGAAGATGTACAGCACGAGGTCGATGACCTTGCCGATCTCCTCCTTGACCTGCTCGTTCATGCAGAAGATGTGGGCGTCGTCCTGCGTGAAGCCGCGAACGCGCGTGAGCCCGTGCAGCTCGCCGCTTTGCTCGTAGCGGTACACCGTTCCGAATTCTGCAAGGCGCAGCGGCAAATCGCGGTAGCTCCGCGGGCGCGCCTTGAAGATCTCGCAGTGGTGCGGGCAGTTCATCGGCTTGAGCAGGTACTCCTCCCCTTCCACCGGCGTGTGGATGGGCTGGAAGCTGTCCTTGCCATACTTCGCATAGTGGCCAGACGTGACGTACAGTTCTTTGTGGCCGATGTGCGGGGTGATGACGGGCAGGTAGCCGCTTTTGCGTTGGGCCTCCTTGAGGAAGGCCTCGAGCCGCATGCGGAGGTCTGCACCCTTCGGGAGCCAAAGCGGCAACCCCTGGCCCACGCGTTCCGAGAAGTGGAAGAGGTCGAGCTCCTTGCCCAGCTTGCGGTGGTCGCGGGCGCGGGCCTGCTCGAGGAGCTCGAGGTACTCGTCGAGGTCGGACTTCTTCGGGAAGGTGACGCCGTACACGCGGGTGAGCTGCTTCTTCGTCTCGTCGCCTTTCCAGTAGGCGCCGGCGAGCGCCATCACCTTCGCGGCCTTCACAAATCCCGTGTGGGGGATGTGCGGCCCGCGGCAGAGGTCGGTGAAGTTGCCCTGCGTATACAACGTAATGCCGCCGTCTTCGAGGCCTTCGAGGAGGTCGAGCTTGTATTCGTCGCCCTTCGCTGCGAAGTAGGCGACCGCGTCTTGCTTCGCAATCTCCTTGCGGATGAACGCGTTCTTCTCCTTCGCCAACTCCAGCATCTTCGCCTCGATGGCCGGGAAGTCCTTGTCCGTCAGCGTGTGGTCGCCGAAGTCCACGTCGTAATAGAAGCCGTTCTCAATCGGCGGACCGACCCAAAACTTCACTCCGGGAAACAACGCCTCGAGCGCCTCGGCCAGCAAGTGCGCCGAGCTGTGCCACATCGTGCGCTTGCCCTCGTCGTCGTTCCACGTCAGCAGCCGCAGCGCAGCATCGCCCTCGAACGGGCGGTTCGCGTCCCGGACTTCGCCGTTCACTTCGGCGGCGAGCACGTTCCGGGCCAGGCCTTCGCTGATGCCCGTCGCCACGTCGAGCGGCGTGGTGCCGGGCGCAACGGCGCGCACGGAGCCGTCGGGGAGCGTTACTTGGATCATGGTCAGCGGATTTTCAGGCGGCAAAGATACGGCCATCCGCCGTGCGCCGGATGTGCCAAACGGTCCGCGCCACGGCCACCTCCGCGCCGTCCGCATCGACGACGGTGGCGGTGCCGTCGAGGACGACGGAGCCGTCGCGGGCGAGGTCCGCCACGGCCTGCGCGAGGCGTTCCGCGGGCCAGTGGGACCGGGCGGTGCAGGTGCTGGTCGCGCGGCGGGTGTAGTCGACCTCGAGGCGGGCCATGACGAGGCGGAACGGGCCGAGCGGCCGCGCGGCTTCGACCAGGCCCAGGCCGGTGGCGAATTCGGCCGCGGTCGCGAGCGCGCAGGCGTGCACGGTGCCGATGTGGTTGCGGTTGCGCCGGCGCCAGGGCAGGACGACCGCGACGGCGGTGCCGTCGGGGCCGGTGGTGACCGCCGCGATGCGGAGGCCGTGCGGCGCGTTGAAGGGGATGACGCGCCGGAAGAGCCAAGACAGCACCGCGGGCCGGCCGGTGCGCGCGCGGTCGAAGGCGGCCTGGAGGAGCCGGTCGGACCTCATCGGGCCGGGGCGACGTGCCGCTCGAGGATGGGCGCGATGGCCGGCGGCGACCAATCCGGGCCCTTCAGGACCTTGCCGTCGGGGCGCCGCAGCGGGAGGCCGTCCGGCCCGAGCTTGGACATGTTCGAGCGTTGGATCTCGAGGAACACCTCCCCGATGACCTCGCCGAGTCCGTGGCGCAGCAGCGTCCCGCAGAGGATGTAGAGTTGGTCTCCGAGCGCGTCGGCCACCTCCACGAGGTCGCCCTGCTCTGCTGCGGCGAGGTATTCGT
>CAZMNI010000013.1:0-19907 GCA_964567615.1 uncultured Chryseobacterium sp. | reverse complement strand
TCCAGCAGGTACCAGCCGGCGGGGGTTTCCGGGATGGAAAGGGCAGATCCGATGCCGGTGGCGATGAGCCGGCCCGTGGCGTCGCGCAGGTGCAGGGTGGCTCCGGCGGGTGCGCCGGAGACGTGCAGGACGTCTTGGAATGGGTTGGGCGCGGCGACGAGGGGCGTCCGGGGCGCGGTGTCGCCGACGCCGAGGTCGATGCCCGACGGGGTGGTGGGGCAGCCCACGAAGTCGGTGATGGACAGGATGTAGAGGCCGACGGCGGTGGCATCCAGGGTGGGGCCTGTGGCGTCGGGCAGCGGGGTGCCGTCGAGGGTCCAGGTGTAGCTGGCGTAGCCGGTCGGGCCTGAAATTTGGCCGGAGGCCGGGTCGTACACGAGGGTGAAGGCCGGCACCGGCAAGCACACGAGGACCGAATCCGTCACGGCCGTGCAGCCGACGGCATCCACACCTTCCGCCGCATACCAGCCGCTCGCATCCGCTTCCCACGTCAGTCCGCTGCCCACTTGCGCGTCGCCCTGCCACCACGTCCAGGTCCACCCGTCTTGCGCACCGTTCAGGGCCAAACTGCTGCCGCTTACCGCGATTCCCGGCACCGCAGTGGGCAAGCACACCACCTCCGGCACGCCGGCCAGCGGGCACCCCCACGCATCCTCGCCGCTCACCGCATACACCCCGCTCGCCTCCGGAACGAGGGTGCATTCGGCGCTCCAAACGGCCTCCCCATCCCACGTCCACACGCACCCGATCAGCCCCGGCTCCGCCACAAGAACGGTCGTCTCCCCCTCCATTACCACCTCGAAATCAGCGGTTTGCGACCCCCCGCAACTTACAATCGGCCCGGCCGTCGCCCCGCACCCGTACCCGTTCACGACGGTGCACTGGTACCCCCCGTTGAACACCACATCCACCCAAACGCTATCCCCCACGTCCTCGAACGACGGCTCCTCCAGCCCGGGCTGATCGAATCCGGCCCAGAGGTACTGCTCAAACGGCCCGCCCCCGCAAACGATGGCACCCTCGGCACCGACCGCGAGCACCGGCTCGGGCACCGGAAACGCCAGCACCTCCACCGTATCCGTGACCTCCAGCACGGTCGCCACCGACACGGCCACCGACCCCGTCGTGCCGCCCGCCGCAAACGCGCCGCCCCCGAGCGGCAACCCCGCCGACCCGATGGCATCGTCCGCCGACAGCAGGTCGTCGTCGTAGAACATCAGCGTGTACGGCGGGTCCAGCAACACCAGCCCGAGGCCACTCCACGTGGTCGACGTGACGTTGTTGACGATGGAGCTCGTGAAAACGGCCGCGCCGCTGCCGTTCATCAGGACGAAATACGGGTCGGCTGGCGACGAAAAGAAGTCATCAAGGTCGTTCCAACCGGACCCCACGGACGAAAGGGAGACGCTGTTGAGCACCGGTTGCGTGACCGTCGTCGTGAGGGAAACGGGGTAGCTTCCTTCCGTTTCGAGGAAGATTTCTAACGCATTGCCGGTGGCGGTGCTGCCGTCTGGGAGCGTCCACGTGTGCGTGGTGGTTGTGCCCGGTTCGCCCGTGAGCAAGGCCGAGAAGTTCGCCGGGAAGGGCACGCAGCCGGCGGGCGGCACGGCGGTAAAGGTGCCTGCTGCGGTGGAGCCTGGCAGGACTTCGAACGGGTACACAAAGCTGTCGCTCACCGTTTGCTGCTGGCCGAAGGCCGTGACGGTGGCAGAGACGGAGATGACGATTTCTTGCAGGCCGGCCAGGAGCGGGGTGCCGCAGAGGGTGGCGCATCCTGAGGTTTGGCCCGTGGACGGGGTGTAGGTCCCGTCCGGGTCGCTCAATGCCACCGACATGCCGAAGGGCAATCCGGTGACGGACGTGATGGTGACCGACAGCAAGGTGGCCGTGATGCCGCTGCCCGGATCCACAACCGTCGCCGGGAGGTAGAACGTCAGAAACTCGGTGTATTCCTCACCCGCCGTGGCCGGTGGCAGTGCCGTCGGGCAGACCGTGGGGAAGCCGTCCGCGCTTGTGCAGGCGGGGTCGGCGACGCAGCTGGGGCATTGGGCGAACGCGCTGGCCGAGGCAAGCAGCGCAACGCAGGTGAGGACCATTCGCATGGCCAAAAGGTACACGGACCCACCGGTTTTTTCCGAACTTCGGGGCATGCAATGCAAAATGGTTTGGTTGCTCGGTGTGGCTGTTCTGCTCCTCGCCGGATGCGACATCACCTACCGCGGGTGCACGGATCCGGAGGCGACGAACTACGATCCCATTGCCGAAGTGGACGATGAAACGTGCACGTATGCGGGCAGCGCGGTCTTTTGGTACAACTCGGAAACGGCGAATGAACTGCAGTTTTATGAGTCGACCGAACTCACCCTGTACATCGACAACCAACTGATTTCAACAGTTCCCACGACGAACTACTGGCTCGTCGCCCCCGATTGCGCCTCGCCCGGAGCGTGGACGTGGTCGCGCGAACTGGGAAATTCGAATTCCGCGGTTGCCACCTACCGCATTCAGGACAACTTCGAAGACGTGCTTTGGGAAGGTGTTGTGGCCATCAACCGCAGTGGCTGTACGGCCATCGAGCTGTCGAACTGAGCCCGAGTGCGTCACTCCGCCGTGGCGAAGTAGGTTTTTTGGCGGAGCAAAATCCAAATCACTCCGCAGGAAATCGCCGCATCAGCGATGTTCCAAATGGGCGGAAACACCTCTTTTCCAGCCCAAGACGTCAGCGGAAATCCCTCGGGCCACCGCACGGTGAAGTGGAACATGTCAACCACTTTGCCCATCAGGAACGGGGCATACCCGCCCTCAGCGGGGAGCAGATCTGCGTACACGCCCCAATGGCTTGCAGAAAACAGCAGGCCATACAATGCGCTGTCGATGATGTTGCCCATTGCCCCGGCCCAAACAAAGGCGGTGGCGATGCACAGCCCCGCGTGCGCACCCTCCTTGAGCAGTCGCGAGAGGTAGATTCCGATGGCCACCGAGGCCAGCAACCGGAACACCGTAAGCGCCAACTTTCCGGCTGCCCCTGGGAGGGCCCAACCGAACGCCATCCCCTCATTTTCAATAAATTGCAACTCTAATAACCCCGGCACGAGGGGCACGCGCTCACCGATGGCAAAGTGCAGTTTGACCCAAATCTTCAGCGCCTGGTCTGCCACCAGGACCGGCACTACCACCCGAAGGATGAGCCGAAGCACGCGGAAGTGGCTTACTACTGGTGCTGGTTCTTCGCCTCGATGGACATCGTGGCGTGCGGAACAAGGCGCAACCGCTCCTTCGGGATCAACTTACCGGTGACCCGGCAGACCCCGTAGGTTTTGTTGCGGATGCGAAGCAGCGCGTTCTCGAGGTTCACAATGAACTTCTCTTGCCGCGCTGCCAAGGCCGCAGTTTCCTCGCGGCTCATGGTTTCGGAACCGTCTTCCATCATCTTGAAGGTCGGCGCCGTATCGTCCGTGCTGTTGTCGTCTTGGTGGGAAAGTGCCCGCTGCAGTTGCGCGTAGTTGTCCTTCGCGACCGCGAGCTTTTCCTTGATGAGCACCTCGAACTCTTCGAGGTCCGCGTCGGAGTACCGGATTTCTGCCATGGGGATGCTTCAGAGGGGACGGAGGGCGATTTTCACAGAAATTCCATCCACAAGTTCCACGATTTCAGCGGTTTCGCTTGCCTTCCAGGCCAGCTCACCCGCCAAAGTTTCGGCGCGAAGATACTCTAAATTCCGCTCGAGCGCCGTTCGCACATCCGCATCCGCTTCGACGCTCAATGCAATCCGGTCTGCCACCTCGAGGCCCTGGTCTTTTCTCATATTCTGCACCCGATTCACCAGCTCCCGGCACAGCCCTTCCGCACGCAGTTCGTCGTCGATGGCCAAATCGAGCGCGACGGTCAATCCGCCTTCCGACGCCACACACCAGCCGGCGATGTCGTCCGTGGTCAGTTGTACCTCGTGCACTTCGATGGATTCGACCTCCCCATCCACGTCAACCGCAATGCGACCCGTGCGCTCGAGTTCTGCAATCCGTTCCGACGGCAAGGCGGCAACGGCGGCAGCGACGGCCTTCATGCGCTGCCCCATCCGCGGACCGAGGGCCTTGAAATCGGCCTTTGCCCGGCGCACCAGGGCCACTTCGGCCGCTGGATCGCCTTCGCGCAGAAACTCGAGCGACTTGATGTTCAGTTCGGAAAGGACGATGTCGCGGACCGCGACAAAGCGGGCTTCGGTGGCCGCATCGGCGACGGGAACAAGGATCCGGCGGAGCGGTTGGCGCACACGGATTTTCTCCCGCTTCCGCAGGCTGAGTGCCAAGGATACGAGGCGTTGGGCCATGCCCATGCGCGCTTCCAGTTCAGCATCGATGCAGCGGGCATCGGACGTGGGGAACGCGGCGAGGTGCACCGATTCCGGCGTGCGGCCGACTCCCGTCTCGAGGTCGCGGTACAGCCGGTCCATGTAAAATGGCGCAATGGGCGAAGCCAGGAGGGCGACTGTGCGCAAGCAAGTATGCAAGGTGGCATAGGCCGAGCGCTTGTCCACGCCGTCGGCCTCTTTCCAAAACCGCCGCCGGCTCAGCCGTACATGCCAATTCGACACGTCGTCGACCACGAAGTCCTGGATGGCCCGGGCCGCCCGGGTCGGCTCGTAGCTGTCGAGCGCTACTTCCACCTCGGCACAGACGGAATGCAACCGGGACAGGATCCACCGGTCGATTTCCGGTCGTTCGTCCAGCGGCACTTCTGCGCCGCTGCCGTCGAATCCGTCGAGGTTTGCATACAGGGCGAGGAAGGCGTAGGTGTTGTGGAGGGTGCCGAAGAACCGTCGGGTGACTTCCTCGATGCCGGCCGGATCGAAACGCAGGTTGTCCCACGGGGCGGAATTCGCCATCATGTACCACCGCGTCGCATCGGCTCCGTACGCAGAAAGGGTTTCGAAGGGGTCGACGGCATTGCCGAGTCGCTTCGACATTTTCTGCCCGTTCTTGTCGAGGACGAGGCCGTTCGAGATGACGTTGCGGTAGGCGACCTGGTCGAAGACGAGGGTGGAAATGGCGTGCAGGGTGTAGAACCAGCCTCGGGTTTGGTCCACCCCTTCGGCGATAAAATCAGCAGGATAGGCCAGACCTTGCTCGATTTTCTCTTGATTTTCAAAGGGATAGTGCCACTGGGCGTAGGGCATGGCCCCGCTGTCGAACCACACATCGATCAGGTCCGGCTCCCGGCGCATCGGGCGGCCGTCTGGCGCTCGCAGCACGATGGCGTCCACTGCGTGTTTGTGCAGGTCGAAGGCTCCGTAATTCGCTG
This sequence comes from uncultured Chryseobacterium sp., assembly GCA_964567615.1. Taxonomy (GTDB): domain Bacteria; phylum Bacteroidota; class Bacteroidia; order Flavobacteriales_D; family Sanyastnellaceae; genus CAMCYM01. Next base: position 14,609 of record CAZMNI010000013.1, on the reverse strand, counting down.
AACTGAAGTCTCCTGGAACGAAGTCGGCGAGTGGATTTGCGTCCATCAGTCCGGCTGCGACAGCTTCCTCGCACGCCTGCTGCAGCTCTTCCACCGATGCGATGCAGCGCTCGACCGCACCGTCTTCTGTCCGCCAAATCGGAATCGGAATCCCCCAATACCGGCTTCGGCTCAGATTCCAGTCGTTCAGGTTTTCCAGCCACTTTCCGAACCGCCCGGTGCCCGTGCTCTCCGGTTTCCATTGGATGGTGGCGTTGAGTTCCTGCATCCGCTCGCGCGCGGCTGACGCCCGGATGAACCACGCATCGAGGGGATAGTACAGCACCGGCTTGTCGGTGCGCCAACAATGCGGATAGCTGTGCGCATACTTCTCGACCAGGAAGGCCCGCCCGCGCTCTTTCAGTCCGATGGCAATTTCGACGTCGACGTTGCGCTCGCTGTCGTCGGTTCCGCCCGGCTCGTATGCAGATTTCACGTACCGCCCGGTGAGTGGGCCCACCCGGAACCGGCCTTGCAGGTCGACAAGAGGAACCCCGTGTCCGGCCCCGTCGTCGATGAGCAAGGGCGGCACTCCAGAGGCCGCCGCCGCACGGGCGTCATCGGCGCCGAAGGTCGGTGCGGTGTGCACGATGCCCGTACCGTCTTCCGTGGTCACGAAGTCACCGGGAATGACGCGGAAGGCTTCGGAAACGCCGTCCATGGGCGCGGCCCATTCGAGCAGCTGTTCGTACCGGGCACCGCAGAGTTCTGCTCCGGGAATGAACGCAACGATTTCGTGATTTGGGCTCCCTTTGCCGCCGAAATACGCTGCAACCCGTGCCTCGGCTAAAACCACCAAAACGTCTTCGCCTGTGTAGCGGTTTGCAGTCTTCACCAGGGCATATCGGATGGCGGGACCTACGGTGAGTGCGGTATTAGACGGCAAGGTCCAAGGCGTGGTCGTCCAGGCGAGGAAATCGACGGGCAGATGCGCGAGGGCCTCTGCACGTTCCGGTCCGGCGTGGAGGCGAATGCGGTCACCGCATTCGGGCAAGGCACGGAATTGGGCCACGATGGAAGTGTCCTTGACTTCGCGGTAGCAGCCGGGCTGATTGAGTTCGTGGGAACTCAGGCCCGTTCCCGCGGCGGGGCTGTAGGGCTGGATGGTGTATCCCTTGTACAACAGCCCTTTGCGGTGCAGCTGGGCGAGGAGCCACCACACGCTCTCGATGTACGTGGTTTCATAGGTGACATACGGATGCTGCATGTCCACCCAATAGCCCATTTTGCGGGTGAGGTCGTTCCAAACGTCCGTGTACCGCATGACCGCCTCCTTGCACGCGGCGTTGTAGTCCTCGACGCTGATGGATTGTCCGATGTCCTCCTTCGTGATGCCCAGTTCTTTCTCGACTCCGAGCTCGATGGGCAGTCCGTGCGTGTCCCAGCCGGCTTTGCGTTCCACACGGTAGCCTTGCAGCGTCTTGTACCTGCAGAACAGGTCCTTGAGGGTGCGCGCCATGACGTGGTGGATGCCCGGCATGCCGTTCGCGGAGGGCGGGCCCTCATAAAAAACGAACGGCCGGTCGGCTGGACGGCTTTCCACGCTTTGTCGGAAGGCCTCCTCCACGTCCCAAACTTCAAGCAAGTCCGCCGCCACCGCGGGAAGGTTCAACGCCTCGCGTTCCGGAAATCGCTGTGCCATAGGATGCAATGCAAGCTGCGTTCGAAAATACGCCCGGTCAGACGCGCGACAGTTTGACCATGTTCGTCATCCCGGAATCCGCGATGGGCATGCTGGCCAAATGGATGACAAAGTCCCCCCGCTCAACGTGTCCGTGCTTCATCAGCACGTACTTGATGTCGGCAATGGTGTGGTCGGTGGAGACCATTTTCAGGTACGGATAGGCGGTCACCCCCCACACGAGGCTCAGTTGGGTGATGATTTTCTTGTTGCCGGTGAAGACGTAGATGTGGGCCTTCGGCCGTTGGCTGGAGACCTGCATGGCGGTGTAACCGGAGAAGGTCATCGTGACGATGGCCCGTGCCCCGACCCGCTTCGCAAGTCGGCACGCATTGTAGCACATCGAATCGCTGATGAAGCGGTCTTCATCCGGGCTGATGGGCGGTCGCTCGTGGTGGTACATGCCGTCGTTTTCCTCCACGGCTTCGAGGATGTTGCACATGGCACGCACAGCCTCGACGGGGTAGGCACCGACACTTGTTTCGGCGCTGAGCATCACAGCATCTGCGCCATCGAGCACCGCATTTGCTACGTCGTTGACCTCGGCCCGGGTCGGAACGGGATTCTCGATCATCGACTCCATCATTTGGGTGGCGACGATCACCGGCTTTCCATGTTCCATGCACCTCCGAACGATGTCCTTTTGGACCAAAGGCACCTGCTGCATCGGGATTTCCACGCCCAAATCGCCCCGTGCCACCATCACCGCATCGGTAGCGGCGAGGATCCCATCGAGGTCCCCAAGTGCTTCCGGTTTTTCGATTTTCGCCACGATGCGGGCGTGCTTGCCGGAAGCCCGGATGCGCTCCCGCAGTTCGTGGATGTCGGAAGCTCGCCGCACGAACGACAGGCCGATCCAGTCCACATCGTGGGACAGGGCAAACGCGAGGTCCTCGGCGTCCTTCTCCGTAATGCAGGGGAGGGACACGGCGGTTTGCGGCAAGTTGATGCCTTTTCGCGGGGTCAGGGTTCCCCCGTGTATGATTTCACACACCACCGCGTCTTCGCCGTTTGTCTCCACCACGCGGAGCTCGATTTTCCCGTCGTCGAGCAGGACCCGTTCGCCGGCCTTGACATCCCGGGCAAACGCGAAGTACGTGGTGTAGACGGTTCCTGCATGTCCGATTTCCCGCCCTGTGCGGATGGTCAATTGCGCACCGGGTTGCAGGTCGATGGATCCGCCTTCGAGGTCGCCGATGCGCAACTTCGGACCTTGCAAGTCCGCAAGGATGGCCGTATGTGTGCCCAAGGTCTCGTCGACGGAACGAATGGTTTGGATGGTTGCCGCGTGTACGGCATGTTCTCCGTGGGAAAAATTGAGGCGCGCCACATTCAAACCTGCGTGAATCAGGGCGGTGAGCTTTTCCGGCGAGTTCGAGGCCGGCCCCATGGTGGCCACAATCTTTGTGCGTTTCATCGGTCGTAGGTGCGCTTCAGCGCAGGTTCAGTTTCGGTCAAATCAAGGACGGCAAGGGCCTCCAAGGCTCCTGTGCTGAAGGGGTTGAGCAGCGCGGCGACGGAAATGCTGGGCAACGTGCGCAACGCACGAACAGCGGCTTCTCCGTCGTAGGCCTCCACCGGGAGGGAAAGGAGGTAATCGAGCGGGGCAGCACCGGGTGCGAAGAGCCCGTGTGGGGTGCGGTTGCAGATGAGGTAAACGGCTGCATGATCGGCCTCCTCCCGGTACCGGTACACCGGATGGGAGGAAGGAAGTTCTTGCTGTTCGACTTCCCAGTCGATGAAATGCGCCAAATCCCAGCCGAACAGCAGATTCAAGTCCCACCCCAACCGGTGCGGCCCCACATGGCTCGACACCCCGATGAGGTGAAAATCGCACGCATCTTCAAAATCCGCTTCTATCCGCGCCATCACCGGCGAAGATACCCCGAAAAGCCATCAGCTTTCGGGCGCCGACCCTTTGTTTGCTGGCTTCGGCCGCCGCCTTCCACCGCGCCGATTGCTGGAACGCGTCGGTTTCCCTTCTGAATCGGGCGCAGTTTCTGCAACGGGTGCTGCCGGAACTTCGGATTCACTCCCTGCCCGTGCTTCTGCGCGCTTCCTCACCCGGTCTCGGATGCGTTCCCGCCGCGGGGCCTCTTCGGCCGCAGGGGCCACAGGGACAGCAGCAGCAGGTGCAGTCACCGGGGGTGCAGGCGATGCCGCGGACTGGACAGCTTCACGCGGCGCACGCGGTGGTCGCGGTGCACGCGGCGTGGCGGGTTCGTCCACAGCGGCCGGAGCGACGTGTACGGCTTTTCCAGCGCGCGCTGGCCTTTCTCGGCGCCTGGGGGCACGTGCAGGTTCTGTGCGCACAGGTTCCTCTGCCTGCTTCGCGCGTGGCGGTTCTGGCTGCTGTTCGCGATCGTAAACGGCCTTCCACGCCTGACGTGCAGCAACCTGCTCTGCATCTTTTTTCGACCGGCCAAACCCCGTGCCCATCACCTTCCCACCGATGCGAACTTCCATGTCGTACCCGGATCCGTCGCTGTGTTCCCGCGCAACGCGGAATTCGAGCGTCAGCTTGTTCCGTTGGGCCCAATGGTGCAGGTTCGATTTGAAATCGACGGTTTCGTGGATCTTGTCGATGGCACCGTGCTTGCGGAGCATGTGCAACACGGCAGAACGGGTGGTTTCAAAGCCGTGGTCGAGGTACACTGCACCGATGAGCGCTTCGAGCGCATTGCCGACCACCGATTCTTGCACATCAGAACGCCGCATTTTCGAGGTGATGAACCGGGGCAATCCCAGTTTTGTCCCCAGCAGGTTCAGTGTTTTGCGGTTGACAATCTTCGACTTGCGTTGCGTCAATGCCCCCTCCTGTTCAGCGGGGAACTGCTTGAACAGGAAACCGGCTACCACAAGGTCCAGCACGGCATCACCTAAAAATTCCAGCCGTTCGTTCGACTTGCGCCCGGAGGTGTCTCCGTCGAGCATCGAAGCGTGGCGCAGGGCTTCGTCGTAGAAGCTCTGGTTCCGTATCCGGAGTCCGAACTCCTTCCGGAGCATGGCGTTGAGATCCTTCGGAACTCCGCTACCGCTTCCCCACGCTCTCAGCCGCTGCCAGACCCCCCACATCATCGTGCAATCTCAGCTGTAGGCCTTGAAAATCACCGAGGCGTTGTGTCCGCCGAATCCGAACGTGTTCGAAAGGGCCGCACGCACCGGCCGTTTCCGCGCTACGTTGAACGTGAAGTCCAACTTCGGGTCGAGTTCCGCGTCGGTGTGTTCGTGGTTGATGGTCGGAGGCACAACGCCGTCGCGCACAGCGAAAATGGATGCAATGGCTTCGATGGCTCCAGCTGCGCCGAGCAGGTGACCGGTCATTGACTTGGTCGAAGAGATGTTCAAAGCGTAGGCGTGGTCACCGAAGACACCTTGAATGGCCCGTGTTTCAGCAATGTCACCGAGCGGGGTAGAGGTGCCGTGCACATTGACGTAGTCGATGTCCTCCGGTGCCATGCCGGCATCGGACAAGGCAGCGCGCATCACGTTTTTCGCACCCAAGCCTTCGGGATGTGGAGCGGTCAAGTGGTACGCGTCGGCGCTCATGCCGCCGCCGGCCATTTCGCAGTAAATGTGGGCTCCGCGGGCAAGGGCATGGTCCAACGATTCGAGGATGATTGCACCGCCACCTTCTCCGAGGACGAATCCGTCGCGGGTAGCGTCGAACGGCCGGGAAGCCGTCTCTGGGCTATCGTTCCGCGTAGACAGCGCCTTGAGCGCATTGAAACCGCCGATTCCGCCTTCCGTAATGGCGGCTTCAGAACCGCCAGAGACGATGACGTCCGCTTTGCCTAACCGGATGTAGTTGAACGCGTCGATGAGCGCATTCGTTCCGCTGGCACAGGCACTGACGGTACAAAAATTCGGACCGCGGAAACCGTGCCGCATGCTGATGTGGCCTGCGGCGATGTCCGAGATCATCATCGGAATGAAGAACGGGGAGAAGCGAGGCGTTCCATCGCCAAGGTGGAACTCGCGGGCTTCGTGCATGAAGGTGGCGAAGCCGCCGATGCCCGACCCCCAAATGACCCCGACCCGGTCGTGGTCTACGGGAGGATGTTCACCGTCGAGTCCTGCATCGCGCAGGGCCTCGTCGGAGCACACGACTGCATACTGCGTGAAGAGATCCATTTTGCGGGCCTCCTTGCGGTCGATGAACTGCTCCACATCAAACCCTTTTACCTCACAGGCAAACTGGGTTTTGAAGAGTGCGGCATCGAATCGCGTGATGGGCCCCGCACCGCTTTTGCCGGCAACGAGTGCTTCCCAATACGTCCGGGCATCGTTCCCGAGGGGGGTAATAGCCCCGATACCCGTGACGACAACCCGCTTCAACTCCATCGGAGCAGCCGATTACTTTACGTTCGCGGAGATGTACTCCACGGCCTGGCCGACGGTGCTGATCTTCTCCGCTTGGTCGTCCGGAATGGCGATGTTGAATTCCTTTTCGAACTCCATGATCAGTTCGACGGTATCGAGCGAATCAGCGCCCAGATCGTTCGTGAAGCTGGCCTCCAGCGTGACTTCCGCGGCATCCACTCCCAGCTTGTCGACGATGATCGCCGTGACTTTTTCTTGAATCTCAGACATGGCCAAAGGGTTCGTTATCGGGGCGCAAAGTAACTGCATCCCACTTCATTTTCCGGTTTTCGTTGGGAACTTTTGTGGGCGCGTCAGCGAAGTTCGGCGGAATTCGGGGGGAACTCCAGCAGCAATTCATCCATGTTTTTTCGCTGTATATCAGGAACTTGGCAACCTTCAGCTGGAAAACCTACGGGAAGCAACAAGTATGCCTTTTCGTGCTCAGGCCTTCCCAAGATTCGGCCTACGAAGTCCATCGGGGCGGGTGTATGGGTGAGGCAGCACAGGCCGGCGTGGTGCAGCGCAGCGATGAGCATGCCCACAGCAATGCCAGTCGATTCGGCCACGTAATAGTTCCGTGCGCGCATCCCTTCGGCATCGGGTTCCCACGATTTGCGAAAGATGGCCACGAGGGCAGGAGCTTCTTCGAGGTGTGGCTTGTGGTGGTCCGTTCCCAGCGGTTTCAACTCGCGCACCCATTCATGCGGCATCCGCCCGTGGTAATTTTCGAACTCCTCGCGTTCAGCGGCTTCCCGGATGGCACGCTTGATGCCAGGGTCCGTCACCAAACAAAACGTGTAGGGTTGCTTGTTTGCTCCTGACGGCGCGGTGCAGGCGGTGGCGATGCATGCCCGCACCACGTCGATCGGAATCGGTTCGGGAGAGAAGTGGCGCACCGACCGGCGCAAGGCCATGTGGGCGTAGAAGGCGTGTGCACGGGCCAGCATGTCCTCGGTAGAGCGCCGTTCGTAGTGCAGCGGAATGGAGGCGTAGCTGTGGTCCATGCGGACAAGGTAGCACGCAGAACTCAGGTTTGGTGCGCAGAGCGCAACCGCCGCATGAGGGTAGAGGCGAACACGAAGTCCTCGAGTTCCTTCGGCCCACCTGCGAGCAAGTCCTCCCGCGAACCGTTCCACAGGATGCGGCCTTCGTGCACAAAATGAACGCGGTCGCTCGCTTCCATCACGCTGTTCATGTCGTGGCTGACGACGACGGTGGTCATGGCAAACTCGCGGGTGAGTTCGCGGATGAGCGTGTCGATGACGATTGCGGTTTGGGGGTCGAGTCCGCTGTTTGGTTCGTCACAAAACAGGTACTTCGGGTTCAGGGCGATGGCACGCGCAATGCCGACCCGTTTCTTCATGCCGCCGCTGACCTCGGCCGGGTAGCGCGACCCGGCTTTGTCCAGTTCCACGCGGCGCAGGCATTCGGCAGCGCGGTCGCGGATGTACGCCTCGTCCTGGCCGCTGAACATGCGCAACGGAAACCGCACGTTTTCCTCGACGGTCATCGAGTCGAACAAGGCCCCGCCCTGGAAGAGCATGCCGATCTCCTGGCGAACGGTCACGCGGTCATCGCGGTCAAGCGCGGTGAAGTTGCGGCCGTCGAAATGCACGGATCCGGCGTCGGGTTCGAACAGCCCGACAATGCACTTCGTCAGGACGGATTTCCCGCTCCCGCTCCGGCCGATGACGCAGCTGACTTCGCCGGGCTGGAAGCGGGCGTCGATGCCGCGGAGCACGGTTTGGTCTCCGAAGGATTTGGTCAGTCCGATTACCTCTATCATGCTTTGAAATCAGCCGAGTAGAAGTTGTGTAAGGACCAAATTTGCCACCATCACGACCACCACGCTCCACACCACTCCGCGCGTCGCGGCCGCCCCGACTTCAAGTGCCCCCCCCTGCGCATAGAACCCGTGGTATCCGGGGACACTCGTCAAGATGAAGGCAAAAACGGTGGTCTTTGAGAGGGCATACACCACGTCAAAGGCCTTGAAATCGATGCGCATGCCGTATTCGAAGTCCGCCATGCTGCTCACTCCGGTGGCCAAAGCAATCACGGTCCCCGACGCGATTCCGAGCACCATGCTCATCACCACGAGGAAGGGCACAATGAGAATGCCGGCTGTGATTTTCGGGAGGATGAGGTGGTTCGCGCTGTTGATGCCCATGATTTCCAGGGCGTCGATTTGCTCGGTGACGCGCATCGTCCCGATTTGGGAGGCAATTGCAGAGCCCACCTTGCCGGCTAAGATGACGGGAATCAACGTGGGACTGAATTCAAGGATCATGGTCTGGCGGACGGTGAAACCTACCGTGTAGTCGGGGATCCAGCCGCTGATTTGGTGTGCGGTCTGCAGGCAGATGACGGCCCCCATGAAGACGCTGAGCAGGGCGACGATGCCGAGGGACTGCAGTCCGATGGCTTCGAGCTCCGCGACCAAGAGCCTGCGGAACACCTTGCCGCGCGCCGGACGCTGAAAAACAGCGCCCATCAGCCGCGTGTAGCGTCCGAGGTGGTAAAGCACCCGCATGGCCACGAAGGTACACGCCGGGCGGCGTAAATTCGGGCCGATGAAGCATTCGCTCCTGCTCCTGCTCGCCCTCACCCTGCTGGTGGCAGGGGGGTGCAGCACCTCGAAGAAGTGCCCGGACTGCCCGAAATGGTCGGTGGAGCGATGATGCCCGGTTCTACGTGGGCTGTGATCATGGCCGGAGGTGCGGGGACGCGGTTTTGGCCGATGTCACGGGCCGCGCGGCCGAAGCAGTTTCTCGACATGCTCGGCACGGGGAGATCGCTGATCCAAATGACCTGTGACCGCCTACAACGCAGGATTCCGCTGGAACACGTGCTGGTGGTCACGCAAGAGCGTTACCGCGAGCTTGTGGCGGAGCACCTGCCTGACCTGCCGCCAGAGAACATCTTGTGCGAACCGTTCATGCGCAATACAGCGCCCTGCATTGCCTTTGCAAACCACGTGGTGGCGGCGCGCACGGGCGGTGCTGCGGACGTGGCCTTGGTGGTTGCTCCTGCGGATCACCTGATCCTCGACGAGCTCGGGTTCCTCGATGTGCTCGACCGGGCCTTGGAGCACACGCGCTCCACAGCGCATTTGGTCACCTTGGGCATCCGACCGACGCGGCCAGATACCGGTTACGGTTACATTCAATTCGAAGACCTGCAGGGGGTAGAAGATCCGGGAATTCGGTCGGTGAAGACGTTCACTGAAAAGCCCACGTTCGACTTGGCGACGGAATTCCTTGCGAGCGGGGATTTCTACTGGAATTCAGGAATTTTCGTGTGGAGTTTAGCGAACATCTCGGCTGCGTTTGAACAGCATTTGCCGGGCATGTACAGCTTGTTCCACGAGCGTGCTGAGGGTTTCGGTTCGCGTGAACCGGCAGAACTTGCAGCCGTTGCGGCGGCTGTGTATCCGGACTGTGAGAACATTTCGATTGACTACGGAGTGATGGAAAAAGCCCGGAATGTGGCAGTGATTCTCAGCGACTTCGGGTGGAGTGATTTGGGCACGTGGGGGTCGGTACACGACAAACTTTCCGCGGATGATGCGGGCAACGGCACCGCTGCCGTGGACCTGTGGGCCACAGATGCCCGGGGCAACGTGGTGGCCGCGGAGGTGGGGCCGGATCGGCGCGAGAAGCTCATTGCCATCCGCGGCCTGTCCGACTTCATCGTGGTCGACACCCCGGATGCGCTGTTGATTTGCCCGAAGTCCGAGGAGCAATGGATCAAAACCCTGGTTACTTCGTTGAAGGTGGATCGGGGAGAGCCTTACGTCTGATGCGCACCTTTACGTACTCCGCGGACAGGATGCATCCTGCACCGGTTCGGCAGCGGTTCGCTGCATACCTGGCGGCCTCCCCCGGAGGAATCGATGCCCACCCGGACTCGGACGAGCAAGTGCGGCTTTTCTACCTCATCCACGGCTTCGTGGCCGTTCATCCTGACTTCCTACCGGCGTACAGTGCGTTGCTCGAGAGCGCGTTTGTGGACGAGTTTCCCGGGATGAGGGAGGAATTGGTTGAGCGTGCAGCAGAAGAAGCACTTGCGCTGATTTCTGGCCGAGATGGCACCTTTCCGGAACGGATGCAGTATTCCGCTGGTGAGAATTCTGAGCTGTTTTCAGTGCTGCATGAAGCCGCGATGTTGTGGTGGCAGTACAGTGCCGCAGAGGCAGATCGGGGAGACCTCCTCAACGAGGTGCCCTACGGCGTAGAGGATGCCGTGATCCGCGGGGAAGACCGGGAGGACGCGATGCATCTTTTGGAAAATCTGCTGTTTGCAGACCCTTCCGATCCCCTTGAGGTGCGGTATCCGTTGCTTGCAATGCTCGAGGGCATGGAGCTTTCAGAGTTCGTGCGGCGTTTTCCATGGACCCCGGAGACAGGCTATCCGGCGGATGCACCCCAGTGGTTCAAAGAGCACGCGCGGAACTACGCCACGCACTTCCCACCTGAGGTAGTTCGGTGATTTTGACTACCTTCGGCTAAACCTGCGTTGCCATGAAACCCATTTTCTTGTGCTTGACTGCCCTGTTTTGGGGCGGTGTTGAGTCGTTCGCTCAACCCATGTTACTCCTTTCATCTCAAATTGAAAACACGGGTGGAATTCCCGTAGAAATTGCCTACACTGCCTATGGCGGGGGTGCTGTGCTGACGGCTTCGGGCGCGACAGATGCAAGCGGTTACCACGAGGTCGCAGTGGGATTGCCCTTTGTATTCGGGACGCCGGTAACAGTGATCGGCCAGTTCACGGATTGTACGGGGGCAGTGGTGCAAGATTCGCTCGAGGTGGGGCCGCTCAATGGTTCGTCGACAAATTGGGCCGCAACGTGGACTGCGGACTACTGCGGCGAACAAGGCGGCGGTGGTGGCGGTGGCGAAGGGGGGTGTGCCGTATCATTCGAAGTGGCCCAAACCACGGATGCTGCAGGGAATCCTGTTCCCTCGTCCGTCACCGCTTGGATGGGCACCGCAGGCGAAGGGGCGGCCTATACCGCGTTCTGGGATTTCGGGGATGAGGGCACGAGCACAGAATTGTACCCCACCCACACCTATGCGGGCAATGGCCCGTATGTGCTGTGCCTCACCGCCACCTTCAGCGACCCTGCTGGCAGCGTGTGCACGGCGGTGTATTGCGACACCCTCGTCCTCGATGAGCAGGGCTGGTTAGGTGCGGCCGCAGGCTTTACATTGAACGTACTTCCCGGTACGCCTGCGCTGGAGTTGAGGGATCCAGAAGTCGGTCCAGTAGCGGCAGTGGTGTTTCCCAATCCTGCCGCGCCGGGTTCCGAGGTCCGTTGGGCATGGCCCGGTGCAGGGACAGGGTCCGTGAAATGGCGCCTTGCTACAGCCGCCGGTGTCCAGGTCCTGTCGGTGGTGGAGCCGCAGTCCAGTGGGCGGTTTTCAACGACCGGATTGGAGCGGGGTGCCTACGTCATGACTTTGGAGCAAGACGGGCGGTCCACCCGCATCCGCTTGGTGGTCGCGGACTGATCAACCCACCATGTCGGCCGGTACCACCCAGCGGTCGTACTCTTCAGCCGAGAGGTAGCCGGTGGCCAAAGCGGCTGCGCGCAAGGTGGTGCCCTCGCGGTGCGCCTTGTTCGCAATCTCGGCTGCCTTGTAGTAGCCGATGTGGGGGTTGAGGGCTGTCACGAGCATCAAGCTGTTGTTGACGAGCTCTTCGATTCGCGGAAGGTTCGCCTCGACACCGTCAATGCCGTGTTCGGCGAATGACACGCATGCATCCCCGATGAGCCGAGCAGACTCCAGCACATTGCGGGCAATCATCGGCTTGAACACGTTGAGTTCGTAGTGGCCTTGTGCACCGCCGAATGCAACCGCGACATCGTTGCCCATCACCTGCGCACAGACCATCGTGACCGCTTCGGGTTGTGTGGGGTTGACCTTGCCAGGCATGATGCTCGATCCGGGCTCGTTTGCGGGCAAAATGAGTTCGCCGATGCCCGACCGCGGACCGGAGGCCAGCATGCGGATGTCGTTCGCAATCTTGTTCAGAGAGACCGCGAGCATCCGGAATGCGCCGTGGAGTTCCACAAGGGCATCGTGGGAGGCGAGCGCCTCGAATTTGTTCGGTGCGGTCACGAACGGATGTCCCGTCAGTGCTGCGATGTGGCGGGCGACGGCGACATCGTAGCCGGCGGGGGCATTGATGCCTGTACCTACGGCAGTGCCGCCGAGGGCAAGTTCCGCAACGTGCATGAGGGCGTTGCGGACCGCGCGCATTCCGTAGTCGAGTTGGGCGACGTAGCCGCTGAATTCCTGTCCGAGGGTCAGCGGTGTGGCATCCATGAGGTGCGTCCGCCCGATTTTTACGATGTCGGTAAAGGCCTCGGCTTTCGCTGCAATGGCATCGCGCAACCGCTGCACTCCGGGCAGCGTGACCTCCACCGTAGAGGTGTAGGCGGCAATGTGCATGGCCGTGGGGAAGGTGTCGTTTGACGACTGCGATTTGTTCACATCGTCGTTTGCATGGACCGGTCCCTTGCCTTGGCCGGGTGTGCCACCGCTGAGCACGTGGGCGCGGTGGGCGATGACCTCGTTGACGTTCATGTTCGACTGCGTGCCGGAACCGGTCTGCCAAACGACCAACGGAAACTGCCCGTCGTGCAGGCCTGCGAGGATTTCGTCGCACACGGCAACGATGAGGTCCCGTTTTTCCGCATCGAGCACGCCAAGTTCGGCGTTCGTCAAGGCAGCAGCCTTTTTTAAAACGGCAAAAGCCCGGATGATTTCACGGGGCATCGACGCTTCAGGGCCGATTTTGAAGTTCGACCGGGAACGCTCGGTTTGGGCACCCCAAAGGACATGTGCAGGGACCTGGACTTCGCCCAAGGTATCTTTTTCAATTCGATATGAAAGTTCCATCGGGAGCTATTCGTTTTCAGAAATCATCATCCATCACCGGAGCGGCCGCACCGGACCCGGCCTGCATCAAAAATGCCTTGAGGAACCCCTCAATTTCCCCATTCATCACGGCATCAACGTTCGAGGTTTCGTGGCCAGTCCGCAGGTCTTTCACCATTTTGTACGGCTGCATGACGTAGGACCGGATTTGCGATCCCCACTCGATTTTCTTCTTCCCAGCTTCGATTTCAGCACGTGCTTCGTTCCGCTTGGCCAGCTCCATTTCGTACAACTGGCTCTTGAGAAGCTGCATGGCTTTTTCTTTGTTCTGCAGCTGCGACCGCGTTTCCGTGTTGTCGATGATGATACCCGTCGGAGCATGGCGCAGGCGCACACCGGTTTCGACTTTGTTCACGTTTTGCCCCCCCGCACCTCCTGAACGGAAGGTGTCCCACGTGATGTCAGAAGGATTGATTTCAATTTCGATTGAATCATCTACCAACGGGTACACATACACCGAAACGAAGGACGTGTGGCGGCGTGCTTGGCTATCGAAAGGGCTGATGCGGACTAACCGGTGCACACCGTTTTCACCTTTGAGCATGCCGAAGGCGAATGGACCCTCAAATTCAAGGGTAACTTGCTTGATACCAGCGACATCTCCGTCTTGGAAGTCCAACTCGCGGATCTTGAATCCCGCGCGGTCTCCGTACATGCGGTACATCCGCATGAGCATGGCCGCCCAATCGCAACTTTCGGTTCCGCCCGCCCCTGAAGTGATCTGCATGATGGCGTTCAGGTTGTCCTCTTCTGCGCTGAGCATGTTCTTGAATTCCAGCTCCTCAACAGCCTTTTCCGCCGTCGAATACGCTTCATCGGCCTCCTCAGCCGCGGCATCGCCTCCCTTCCAAAAATCGAACATCACTTGGGCGTCCTCTACAGCAGCGGCGCAGGTGCGGTAGCTGTCTGTCCAGGACTTCTTGCCCCGCAAGGTTTTGAGGACCTGTTCTGCCTTCTTCGGGTCGTTCCAGAAATCGGGGTCCTGGGTGTGCTTTTCCTCTTCGGCTATCTCGAGGAGTTTTGCCTCGATGTTGAGGTAGCCTTTGAGGTCGCGCACGCGGTCGCGCAAGGCGTTGAGCCGGTCAATCGTCACCATGGGGTGCAAAGGTAATCAGCGGGAAGCGGCTGCATCGACGGCGGCCAGCACTTCGTCGAGCGGGTAACCGCGCCCGACGAGCCAACGGATTACGCGGTTCCGGCCCGCGGGCAATTCGGAGGCGCGGCGAGCCACCAGCGCTCCAAGGGCCTCGCGGCCAGTTGCCGGGTCAAGTGCGGTGAGAGCCGGTGCAATCAGCGATTCCGGGATGCGGCGGGCACGCAATCCCGCCCGGATGCGGGCAGGACCCCACCGTTTTCCTCGGGCATGGCCTTCCACATAGGCTTCCACGAAGCGGGCTTCGTTGAGGAAGCCTTCTGAGGTCAAGGTCGCAAGGGCGCCGTCGGCATCTGCGGCTGCGATGCCCATGCGTTGCAACTTTGCACGCACATCGAACGTACAGCGCTCCCGAAGTGCGCACCAAGCCCGGAGTTTTTCGAGGTCCGAAGGCGTCATATTCCGCTCATTTGCTGCCGAA
>CAZMNI010000012.1:0-19977 GCA_964567615.1 uncultured Chryseobacterium sp. | reverse complement strand
CATCGAACGCCAGGATCATGTCGATCGAACTTTCGATGATGCTGTGGTTCAACGTTTCGGCTTGCCTGAGCAGTGCCTGGGTCGCTTTGTGGCGTTCAATTTCCTCAAGCAGGCGGGCATTCGTCTCTTCTGCCACCTGGGCGCGCAACTGTTCACGTTCGAGCTGTTGCCGTGCACTCAGGTCCGTAACCGTAAGCTGCACAGCGGGTTCCCGGTCGAAGATGCTCAAGGTCATCCGCACTTCCACCTCGCGCAGAGGCGCTCCACGCAGCGGGCAACGCAACATGAGTTCCCGACTCGGTGTTTTCGCGCCCTGACGCGTCAAGACCAAATCCTCCCGCACCAACCGTTGGTCTTCCTCACCGAAACACTGTTCCATCTCCAACCCATACAGGTCATCTTCCCGCCGCATTTCGAGCATCTCTACCGCGGCAGGATTTGCATACCGCATCTTGCCATCTACGGCGAGAAACAACCCGACCGGACTCGATTCCACGAGCAACCGGAACCGTTCTTTTGTTTCGAGGAGGTCGCGTTCTGCGCGCTTGCGGTTTGTGATGCCGTGCACGAGCAGAATGTCGCGCCGGTCGCCTTCGCCGGGATGGATGAACCCTTCGAGAAAGAGGGTAGCGCCTTGAGCCGTTCGCGCTTGGACTTCGCACGGACTGTTCCGGTGGTGACGCAACTGCAGCCGGCGAACATCGCGCGGTTCGAACCACGTCTCAAGTGGGTTGCCTACACATTCCGCTGGATCTGACGTGCCCAACAATTCTGCAAACCGCCCGTTGCAATCTTCGATTCGACCGTCTCGAATCACCGCAATTCCCTCCATGGCCGCGGTACTCAGCACGTCGAACTGGTGGGAACGGCGTTCGAGGTGGTCCAAACGCGCTTGCAGCGCGGTCACATCTCGGATTTGGCACCACAGGCCTGCTGCCTCGCGGAAAAACGGCTTGATTTCCCATTGCCGTCCAGGTTCCGGCTCCACCACCACCGGTTTACCTACGCGGGCATCACGGAGCACATCCCGCACTTGGGGGGCTGCACAAAGGGTCTGAATCGCCTCCGGATGCAACCCGATCCATGCAGCGTGGTGCACCTCTACTGGGTGCTCCCCCTCGAACTTCACGAGGGTTTCTGCCGCCGAAGGGACAACCGCTTCAATCACCCGCTCCATCCGCTTTACCGGCTTTTTCTAGTTTCAAGCCGTCGATTCGGCGCAGAGTTCCCGCTTTGTATTCTTCTTCCCGCTGCACCGTCCCATCCGGCCGCGTATACACCCACCTCCCTTCCTGGACCCCGCCCACGTACAGGCCTGTAACATGCCGCGTTCCATCGGCATACCACCACGTATGCCGGCCCTCGGGCATCCCGTTGACAAAGGAGCCCCGATAAATGACTGTTCCGCTGCTGTGCGTATGGACCCATTCTCCGGATTTCTCGCCGTCAATGTACGCACCTTGTTCCCGGTGATCGTTGATTTCAATCAGCCAGTCCCCATTGCGCAGTCCGCGCACATACTCTCCCTGTACAAGGACCCGACCTTCCGGACTGTATTCCTTGTACACCCCATCTTCTTTGCCGTTCCGGTATTCCTCCTCCCGGTGTATGCTCCCGTTGGGATACAACCATACCCATCGCCCGTGGTATGCACCTTCCCGGTACGTTCCTTTTTGGGCGACCGCGCCATCGGGGTAATAAAACACCCACGCTCCTTCCCGAACACCCGCTTCGTAAGGACCCTCCGCATACAATCCGCCCTCCGCATACCACAGCTTCCAATGGCCGATGCGGTTGCCTAACGCGTCTGTAATGCCTTCACCCGCGCGCACTCCATCCACGTACAGCGTTCCGGCAACCAAATTGCCTTCGGGACTGTATTCACGAAAAACGCCGTGTTCTTTTCCGTTGCGGTACGATCCGACCCGACGAACTGCCCCATTCGGATGCAAATCGCGCTTGATTTCCAGCAGTTCAGTTGTCTCCTCGTCGATAACTAACTCTCCGAACTCGTACTTCTCCATCCGCTCGAGCTTGCCTTGGGTGTCGTAAAACCGGAATACCCCGTGCCGTTCCCCCCGCCGCCACGTGCCCTCTTCTTGCACCATCCCTCCTTCGCGAAGCACTTCCCAAAGGCCTTCCTTCTTCCCTTCCGGACCGTAACGGTTCAATTTTTCGAGTGCTACCTGCATCCCACGCACATACACCGTACGTGAAATCAACCGGCCATCGTCTTCTGCATATTCCCGCCCGTTGCCCTGTTCCAAACCGTCGACGAAGGGAAATTCACGTGCGAGTGTACCGTTCGGGTGGTACACCTCAGCCACGCCAGAACGCACATCATCTACCCACGGCGTCCGCGAGACCACACTTCCATCGGCGCCATACACCGCTTCCCAACCCGATTTCTTTCCCGCCTTGAACTCCACCGATCGCTCGATCGTACCGTCCTCCCTGTAAAATTCCCACAGGCCCTCAAGCTGGTGGTTCTGCCTGTTGCCGCGACTCTTCAAGGCCCCCGACGGATGGTACGCAGTCCACACACCTTCCGGAGCACCGCTGACCAAACAACCTTCACTCGCCGTTCCCCCTTCTGGGTACCGATACACGGTCCAAACACACCCCTCCGGCTGCACACTTTCCACTTGTGCACACACACCACTACTATCTTCTTTAAGGAAGAAAAAAAAGAGTAGTAGTACTGTCCTGTGGAAACTGTGGACGACGAGCGACCGGCGAAGTTGCATTTTCACTTTTGCACAAATTTCGTTCACGTTGTCCACATGTCTTCTCGTATTTTATAACTGATTTACAGTGAATTAACAATCTAATGAAGGAGGGGTACAAGGAACAAGTGGGGATAAATCACTGCGGGGTGACCGGTGGATAAGGTGGGGTTCGAGGCGGAGAACTCGTGGGTACTTCGGCGGGTGAAAATTTGGAGAAAAGGGAGCCGTGGCGTGATGCACCGATTTTTCGAAACACCAAACGAAGTTGTTGAAGAGTTCTACACGGCGATTCACACGGATTCACCGCACGGCTGTGAATTACCTTTCCGCCATGAATGTATCGTTGGGTTGTGATCACGCGGGGCCTGCACTCAAGGCAAAGATCGCCGCGTACCTCGAGTCCCAGGGTGTGCACTGCATCAACCGAGGAACCGACACCGAGGAGCGCGTAGACTATCCGGACCACGCGCACCAAGTTGCAGAGGATGTCGCGACCGGCGCCGCGGCAAAAGGCATTTTGATTTGTGGCTCAGCGAACGGCGTGGCCATGGCGGCAAACAAGCACGCCGGGGTGCGCGCGGCAATTGCGTGGCAGAGGGAGTTGGCTGAGTTAGCGCGCAGCCACAACGACGCGAATATCCTGTGCTTGCCAGCTCGGTTCATTTCAGAGGAAGAGGCGTTGGCTTGTGTTGCTGCGTTTCTGGCAACCCCATTTGAGGGGGGCCGCCACACCGACCGGGTGGCGAAAATAGCCTGGGCGGTGTGTGTGTGGGTCTTGGCCTGCTTGCCGTTGGCAGCCCAAACCCAGCTCGAAGCCGAACGCGTGCGCGGTTGGGCAGCAACCGTGACCGCAGAGGAATTGGAAGACCGGTTGCAGGTGTTTGCCTCCGATGCTTTCGAAGGGCGCGAAACGGGAACTCCCGGTGCAGAAAAGGCATCTGAATTCGTTCGGGATGCATTTGTTGAGGCGGGATTGATTCCGGCAGTTTCCGGTGAATGGTTCCAAGAAGTGCCCATGCGCACAGAACGACTGATCCGCGCAGCATTTCGCATCTCAGGAACGGCATACGCCTATCCGGACGACGTCGTTTTTCCACCTTCTACAGAACTCGAGGTCTGCGTGGAGACCGACCTTGTGTTTGCCGGTTATGGCATTGTTGAAGGAAAGCGAAACGATTACCCGGAGCATTTGCGCGGAAGGATTGCCGTGGTTTTCGGTGGTATGCCAGACGGCAAGAGCGAAGACCGGACACTCGACAAGCGCAAGTGGGCAGAAGCCGCGGGTGCAAAAGCCTTGGTGGTGATTCCCGAGAATTTCGGGGCCTTGAAAGGTAGGTTGAAGGCCTGGGGCGATCGTCCGGCGACGCGGTTGGTGCGGGATTGGCCAGTGGATGCAGAGCCGGGGTCTTCCCTCCCGGTGTTCTATGTCTCTGAACGTGTTGCAGCGGCGTGGTTCGGAGACGTTGCGGCATTGCGGAAGGCCTGCAAAAAGAGGACGAAGCCGACGAAAATTGAGGGGACATGGAGCCACACCGTTGTGCGGGAAACCCGTGAATTCATGGGCAGGAATGTGGTCGGCCTCCTGCCAGGCACAGAAAATCCCCTCTCGAAGGAGTGCATCGTCCTGACTGCACACTACGACCACATCGGCATTGTGGACGGCCAAATCAACAACGGAGCCGACGATGACGGTTCCGGAACGGTAACCCTGCTCGAACTCGCCGAAGCGTGTGCGACCGCAGCCCGCGATGGGCATGGACCCCGGAGGTCGATGCTCTTCATGGCGGTAGTGGGCGAGGAAAAGGGGTTGCTGGGATCGGAGTGGTACAGCGAGCACCCGGTTTGGCCCCTCGACTTCACCGTTGCAAACCTGAACATCGACATGATCGGTAGAACGGATGCCGCCCACCCAGACAACGAACGGTACGTGTACCTCATCGGCTCAGACCGGTTATCGACCGAACTCCACGCCGTCAGCGAAACCGTCAATGCCCGGTTTACCCGCCTGCAACTCGACTACACCTTCAACGCAGAGAACGACCCGAACAGGTTTTACTACCGTTCAGACCATTACAATTTCGCCCGCAAAGGCGTTCCGGTCATCTTTTACTTCTCGGGAGTGCACGAGGATTACCACAAGCCCGGTGACGACGCAGAGAAAATCCGTTACAGCAAGATGGCCGAAATCGGCAAGCTCGTTTTCCACACGGCCTGGCAGTTGGCAAACCAAGACCGCAGGATCAAGGTGGACAAAGCGGTAGTTACGGAGTAGGTCGCTGGGCCAAAGCGTTGATGAATGCGGTTTTCAGGCGGTCGTGTGCGGCGCCCGTGGCCGGTCCGTCGAAGCCCACGTGAATCCAAGCAGATCCGTCGTCGCGCACCACTGCTGTGGTAGGGAAGGCTTGGATGCCTCCTGGAATCCAGGGAAACACAGAGGAAGCCCGTTCTTTCGAAGCACTTCCAGCCACAAAAGGCAATCCAGGCACTGTGCAGGAGCGGGCCCAATGGGCGAGCCGAGAGGGCACGGGCACGCTGTCGCGTTCAAACAGGACAACAGACCAGAGAACATCAGGTCTTCCTTTGAGAAGAGGCGATACCATGCGCGCCTCGTCCATGCAGTTCGGACACCAGGTTCCGGCGATGCTGATGAGGTGTATTTTCCCTGGTGGGGGCACAACGGAAAGCACGGTGTCTGCTCCCTCAGCGGTACGGGCCGCAAACCGTTCTGAAGGGTCGAGAAGGATCTCTGTAGGCTCGGAAGCTGCCGGCGCATCCCCGGCAGTCGCATGCCATTGTGTAAAGCCGTGGATGCCGCTGTAGAGGACGCCATCAACGAAGCCATCGGCCGTGGAACGGGCCTGGAATGCATACAGGTGAGCTCCGTCGAACGTGGAAAGGCGGAGGATGCCGTCTTTCAGGGTGCCCGCCAGAAAGCGAAGATCGCCGGTCGGTGAGGCCACGGTTCCTGCGGCGCTGTCCCCCCAAGTGCAGAGGACGAGGCGGTCGGTGGTGGTTGTGTCACCGGAAGCAAAAAAATTCCACGCGTTGCAGGTGCGGGTTCCGGTTTCGGGCGCAGTGTCAACAGGAAGAGCGGAAAAAGGCACGCGGTAGTCGCCGGTGCGCAGGCTGTCTACCCAATGGCCGGAAAAACCACCCTCCTTCCAAGCGATGGAAAGGCTTCCCCCGAAGACAGGCAAGCGGTAAAGACCAGGTCCGACGGATTCAAGCGGAATGCGCTCGGTGTCGTTGACAACGTGCAGTGCAGTGGAATCTCCTTCGAATCGGACTTCGGCAATGGTGGAATCGTTCAGTTCAAAGCGGACGTTCCACTGCGGAACCCCTGGTGGAGAAGGCGCCGTGCAAGCCGCGCAAAGGGGCAAGAGGAACAGCAGGTACCTCATTCCAAATCGAAGCGGATGCCCTGTGCCAATGGCAGCGCGCTGCCGTAGTTCACGGTGTTTGTTGCCCGGCGCATGTAGGCTTTCCATGCATCCGATCCGGATTCTCGCCCGCCGCCCGTTTCTTTTTCACCGCCGAAGGCCCCGCCGATTTCTGCGCCGGACGTGCCGATGTTCACGTTTGCGATTCCGCAATCGGAGCCACGCACGGAGAGGAAACGTTCCGCTTCGCGTACATCGTTTGTCATAATTGCCGATGAAAGTCCTTGATCTACAGAGTTTTGGATGTCAATGGCCTCTGCGATGTCCGTGTACTTCATCAGGTAAAGCAGGGGTGCAAAAGTTTCTTCCTGAACAATCGGCAAGTGGGGCTGTACCTCTGCGATTGCTGGCCGTACGTAGCAGCCGCTTTCGTATCCGGGTCCTTCCAGTGCGCCGCCCTCGACGGCGAAGTGGCCTCCTTGGGCCTTCACGGCCTCCAAGGCGCTGAGGTAAATGCGCACGGCGTCTCGGTCGATGAGCGGCCCGATGTGGTTCGTTTCGTCGAGGGGGCTGCCTATGCGGAGTTGGCCGTAGGCCTTCACCAGCGTATCGCGTACCTGGTCGTACCGGCTTTCGTGGATGATGAGCCGTCGGGTAGAGGTGCAGCGCTGACCGCAGGTTCCCACGGCTCCGAAGACGGTTGCAGGGACGACCATCTTGAGGTCAGCGGTAGGCGCGATGATGATGGCGTTGTTTCCACCGAGTTCCAGGAGTGACCGGCCCAAACGGGCTCCGACCGCGGCTCCGACCGCCTTGCCCATCCGGGTGCTACCGGTAGCGCTCACGAGCGGCACGCGCTTGTCGTTGCTCATGAGCACACCGATGTCCGCAGCTCCGTTGACCACACAGGAGAGCCCTTCTGGTACGTCGTTAGCGGCGGCGACCTTGTTCCAAATGTGTTGGCAAGCAATGGAGCACAGTCCAACTTTTTCCGACGGCTTCCAAACGCACGCATCCCCGGCAATCCAGGCAAGGGCGGTGTTCCAAGACCATACGGCAACTGGAAAGTTGAAGGCCGAAATGATGCCGACGACTCCGAGTGGGTGCCATTGTTCAGACATCCGGTGTTCCGGACGTTCGGAGTGGGTGGTCATGCCGTAGAGCATCCGGCTGGATCCTACAGCAAAGTCACAGATGTCAATCATTTCCTGCACCTCACCGAGACCTTCTTGGTAGCTCTTTCCCATTTCATAGCTAACCAACGCACCCAGTTCTGCCTTGACTTCCCGCAGTGCATTCCCGAATTGACGAACTACCTCCCCGCGTTTGGGCGCTGGGACCGTCCGCCAAAGGAGGAATGCCTCCTGTGCCGCAGCGATCGCTTGGTTGTATTCGTCAGGCGTTGCGGTGGTGAAGCTTGCAATCTTTTTTCCGTCAACGGGGGAATAGGAGTCGATGACAGGTCCGGACCCGAAGGCGCGGCTACCGATCATCACGCCGTGGTTCAAGGGTTCGATGCCAAGGGCGCTGAGAATGGTGTGCATGTCCATGGTGCAAAGGTAGCAGGTGATGCCGCGAAGGGGTTTATACCCGTAACGTGTTGGCTAACAACAATTTATGAGAATCCACAGAAAGCACTATAGACGGGTACTGGGTTTAGAAGGCATCAGAAAGGGGAAGAGAGGCCCAGGAGGGGGGTGTTTCGTGGTGTTTCACGTGGAACTATCGTCCAAAGTGGACAAGAAGTACGGCAATGTCCGCAGGAGAAACACCGGAGATAGTTGCTGCGTGCGCGAGAGTTTCCGGTTGGGCCGCAGTCAACTTTTGGCGGGCTTCGATGCTCAGGGCTGTGAGGGCAGCGTACGGATAATCCGGCGGGATGCGAATACCATCCAAGCGGCCCAGTCGTGCAGCAAGCTCTTGTTCTTTTGCGATGTATCCCGCGTACTTCAGTTTTACCTCGACCTTGGTCAGAACTTCGTTTTCGGTTGTCGCGAAGGCAACGAGATCAGGGGAGAGGCGCAGGACATCCTGGAGCGAGAGTTCTGGACGCGCGACAAGGGAAATGGCCCGTACTTTTTGAGTGAGTGCAGAGGAACCCGCTGACTGGAGCACGGCCGAAGCGTATGCGGGCTCAATGCTGGTTTGGTCGAGCGCGCGTTCAAGTGTTCCGGCGAGCCGTGTTTTTTCATCGAGCCTTCGCAATCGGGCATCATGCGCGAGCCCGATGCTGTGTCCGATCGGAGTCAACCGTTCATCTGCATTGTCTTGTCGCAACAGGATGCGGTATTCTGCGCGGGAGGTAAACATCCGGTAGGGCTCTTTTGTGCCCTTGCTCACAAGGTCGTCGATGAGTACACCGATGTAGGCGTCGCTCCGGCGAAGGACCACTGGCGGCATGTTCCACGTGGAACGGGCGGCATTTATTCCCGCCATCAGTCCTTGTGCAGCAGCTTCTTCGTACCCCGTGGTCCCGTTGATTTGGCCGGCAAAGTAAAGACCGGGCATGTGCTTTGTTTCGAGGCTGTGGAAGAGTTGGGTGGGGTGGAAGAAGTCATATTCCACGGCGTACCCGGGCCGGAAGAAGGCTGCATTTTCGAATCCTGGCACTTCGCGCAGGGCTTTGAACTGAATGTCCTCCGGTAGGCTGGTGGAGAAACCATTGACGTACACCTCGACGGTATTCCACCCTTCCGGCTCGACAAAGAGTTGGTGGGAATCCTTGTCCGCGAAGCGATCGATCTTGTCTTCGATGCTGGGGCAATAACGAGGGCCCAGCCCTTGGATGCGTCCGTTGAACATGGGAGATCGATCGAATCCTTCCCGCAGCACTTCGTGCACCCTGGTGTGGGTGTGGGCGATGTGGCAACTCATTTGCCGCGTAAGCCGGGGCGTATCGGTGAAAGAGAACCGCTCCGGGTGATCGTCACCGCGTTGTTCTTCCAGTTTTGAGTAATCGATGGAGCGGCCATCGATTCGCGGAGGGGTGCCCGTTTTCATGCGATCGGATGTAAATCCTAAATCGATGAGCTGTTCTGTGATTCCTGTGGCAGCGCGTTCACCGGCGCGGCCTCCACCGAGTTGCTTTTCGCCGATGTGCATTACGCCGTTGAGGAACGTTCCGTTCGTCAGAACGACGGCGTGGGCGCGCAATTCCATGCCCAAACCCGTGCGTACACCGACGCAGCGGTTGCCTTCAACCAGGATTCCAGTTACGGCATCTTGCCAAAAATGAAGACGTGGAATGGATTCGAGTTCCAGCCGCCAGCATTCGGCAAAGCGCATGCGGTCGTTTTGGGTGCGGGGGCTCCACATGGCCGGCCCTTTGGATCGGTTGAGCATGCGGAACTGGATGGCGCTCAGGTCGCTGACAATTCCTGATCTCCCGCCCATGGCATCGATTTCTCGGACAATCTGTCCTTTTGCGATGCCGCCCATTGCGGGGTTGCAGCTCATTTGGCCGATTACCCCCATGTTCATGGTAATCAGCAAAGTAGAAGCCCCCATGGTGGCTGCGGCTGCGGCTGCTTCGTTGCCCGCATGTCCCGCGCCGACAACGATGACGTCATAAGAGGATAGCATGGTCAGTCTGGAAACAGCTGAAGCCACCGGGTTTCTTCAGTGCGCATTGCATTTTTTTCTTCGTCTGTCGAATCGTGCCAACCACAGAGGTGCAGGACGCCGTGAACGAGTACCCGGTGGAGTTCATTTGAAAATGAAACACCGAGGCTTCGAGCATTGTCACGGACCCGGTCGATGCTGACAAAGAGGTCACCGGAGATGAGTTCACCGGCGCGGTAGTCAAAGGTGATGATGTCGGTGAAGTAGTTGTGATTCAGACTGTTGCGGTTCACCTCGAGGAGGTAATCGTCCGAGCAAAAAACGACTTCTATTTCTCCCAGTTCACAACCGTGGTCATTCACAACTCCCTCTAACCAGCGCTGAATCTTCCGTTTGTGCCGGCACGTCCACGGGAGTTCCACCGTGCTGAACCGGACGGGCATTACGACGGATGGATGACGCCTTCGAAGCTCAACTCCACGATGCGCCCGTGGTCCAGGAACTCACATTTGTCGGAGAGTTGGCGCATCAGGAAAACGCCTCGACCGTTCGGTTTCTCAAGGTTTTCCGGTGAAGTCGGATCGGGCACATGTTCAAAGTCGAAGCCGGGACCTTGGTCGGTGATGCGGAAGAACAAGGTTCCACCGTCGCGGACTTCCATGTCCACCAGCACGTCGAAGTCGGGGTGGAGGCGGTTCCCATGAACGATGGCGTTGTTCACAGCTTCGGTCATGGCAATCAGAACGTCACCATAGCGCACTTCGTCGAAGCCGTTTGTTTCGCGCACTTCGTCAATGAGCCGTTCCACGACGGCAATGTTCTCTGGGACAGAGGTGAACCGCAACTGTTGAATGGTCTGCATCATCGCTGTGGGAAATGGGCCTAGTTCGGCCCGTCCAAAGTATTGAAATATTCGTTGACCCGCTGCCTGTAAAAGGGGTCGAGCTCAAGGGGAACGGTGCGCAGCAATTCGGCCTCGCGTTCTTTGCGCTTCAGGAAGTCCAACATGTTCGGGGGGGGAATGCGTTCAGCATCGCGCCCGGTGCGGGACGTCCGCTGTGTATCCTCACCGCGCTTGCGTTCTGCGTTTTCGGCTTCCAGAAGGCGGGTTTCGATGTCGCGCTGGCGCTTGAGTGACTCCGTGTCAAGCGTCTTGCGCACCAGATCCCGTTCGAGTTCTTCCATGGCGCGGGCAATTTCCCGCATGCCGTTTCCTTGTCCAGATCCGTCTTCGTTGAGTTCGCCGGCTTTCTTTTCCGCGAGTTTCCGCAGGGCAGCTTGTTGTGCGGCGAGTTTAGCCCACTGCTCGCTCAATCCGCGGCCATTCGCTCCTTGCTTGCCCATGGAATCCTTCATCTTTTGCAGCTGCTCGCCGAGGGCTTGTTGCATCCGCTTCAAGTCGCCCGCACTGACCTTGGAGCCGTTGCCGCCGGGCTTTTCACAGTTTCCGGAGCCAGGTTGTGCATTTGCCATGGCTTGTTGCATCGCTCGCAGGGCCTCATCGAGCATCAAGGCGAGGTTGTTGAAGCTGGTCATGACGTACTGCTGGTCCATCGCAATGGTCGCGGTTTGGCGTTCACCAAATTGTCCCAAAGCCTTGTCCATGTGATGGTTGACCAATCCGATCTCGCGGTGTACGGCGGCAGATAGTTGGGGCACCCGTTTGGCCAAAGCGAGCAGAGAGTCCTCGACCATCCGACTGTCGTCGCGCAGTCGACGCTGGGTCTTGCCGTGCTGGGCGTAGCGCGGATCGTCAGGACCCGTTGTGCGCAGGGCTTCCATCACCGTCTCTTGCTCGAAAGACAGGGTAAGTACGTTTTCCAAGAGGGCGCGCAGGGCTTCGAGGTCCTCGGTTTGTTGTTCCCCTTCCATGGCTGCGAGCATCGCAGACATCTGTTGGGACATTTCCTGCATCTGCTGTCCAGCTTTTTTCTGGGATTCAGAGGCCTTTGAGGGTTTGCCGTTTTCGAGTTGTTCTGAGCTTTTGTTCAATTCATTTTGAATGGACTCTTCTTCCTCGGACGTGTCCGGCATACCGTTCGGATTCTCGAGTTCTTCGTTCTGTTTCTCGAGCGCGTCGAGCTCTTTTTGGAGGGCGTCAAACCGCTCGTTGAGTGCCTCCTGACGTTCCTTGAGTTCCTCCGTGGGCGCTTGCTGCTCTTTTGTTTCTTGGGCGAGCTCGAGTTGGTCCTGGGCGAGGGTTTCTAAAGCGTCGGCGACTTCTTCCATGCGCATTTCCCACTCCATTTGCTTGAACTGCTCAAGTGCACGGTCAAGCTCTTTCTCGAGGGACTCGGAATTGATTTCCAGTTCTTCCAGCCGTTCTTGCATGGTGTCTAACACCTCTTCACCCTGCTGTTCAAGGAGGTCGCGCAGTTCCTGCATCAGGTCCTTCATTTCATCAGAAAGGATGTTCTCTAGCATCTGCTGGAGCATCTCTTGCTTCTCGAGGATGCGGCTTTCGGTTTCAGAAAATTCTGCAGCGCGGTCCGTGCGCATTTCATTTGCTTGTTGCAGTTCAAGCAGCTGCTGTTGCAGTTGTTCCTGCCGCTTGAGGAAGTCTTCCAGGGCCCGCTTGTCTTGCCAACTGAGTTCCTTTCCTTCCCGCAGGGCCCGTTCGATGTCCTCGAGTTCGTTGTTGAGTTCTCGGGCGTCTTGCAGGGCTTCGTCGAGTTGTTCTGCGAGCGCTTCACCCGCGGCATTGCGTTCTTCGCGCAGGGCATCCGCATCCGGGGCGTCGAGGATGCGGGTCTGGGACCGCGTGGATTTGGGACCGCGGATGCCGTCGTTGTCCCATACCTCGTACCAGTATTCCACCACATCGCCCGGCCCTACTCCCAGGGCAGCGGCATCCCAGCGGTACACGAAAACATCGCGGTTGCCCACCGGCCGAGGCATGGAAATCCGGTCGTATGTGCCTGCAGGTTTGGCACCCTCTACCCACCGGACAACGAGTTCCAGTCGGCTGAACCCATAATCGTCTTGGACCCAACCGCGGAAATCACGCAGGGTGCGGTACACGGAATCTGGGAATTCTTCAACTGAAATTGCGGGTGCTGCATCGGGAATGATCCGGATGTCGTAGCGGATCGAATCGCGCGGAGCAAGGACATCGTTCACCGGAACAATCCAGTAGGGCATCGTCCGAGACGCCTTGATGGAATGCGAGAAGCGTCCAGCTGGTCCGCGGTCGGGCTGAACCACCACCTCCCCGAACACCAGATCCAACCGGTCCGTGTCCCGGGTGGCGAAAGACCACTTGAGGACGGTGCCCTCGGGCACGACGAGGTCCCCGGTGTTTTCCAGTACGCGGGTACCGATACCGGTGTATGCCGGTGCAATCGCTTCGACGGTGAAGCCGGCCAAGGTCGGCACCGGCAGGGCGCGCAGCGTGTGTTCCACCGACGTCACCCCCCCACCGGAAAAGCGGAATACCACGTCCTCGCGAACGACGGGAATGACATGGCGCCACGTGTCTCTCCCGGCGGTTTCCATGCGGTGGCGTCCTCCGCCGTACTCTATCCAAACCGATGCGGGGCGCGTGGTGCCTTCCACCGCCACGAGAACCTCAAACGAAGTGGCAACAACGGCGCTGAGCTCTTCGGATTTCAGGACAAAGCGAAACGGAGCAGGCCGTTCAAATTCCTGACCGTAGGCCACTATCCGTTCCGTGGGTTCCCTCAGGAATTCAGGCTTCCATACCCACAGGAACACGAGGGTTAGCACGGGAGGGATTGCAAAGCGCAGCATGCGGCGTGTGCCGCTGAAGTCGATGGCCCCGACGAAAGGAACGGATTTGAGCTGGTCCGTGCGCTGACGGATGCTGGCGAGGATGAGCTCTTGGGTGCCCGGTGGGGATTCGGCGTATTGTGCGGTCAGTTGGAGGGTGTTCAAGAGCTTGTCCGCCACGTCGGGGAAGTGGTCTCCGATGATACGGCTGGCCGTTGCATGGTCAAGCCCTCCGCGAATCCGGAAAAGCTGCAGCAACGGCAGTACGATGCCCTTGATCCCGACAACCGCCGCAAGGGCCA
The DNA here is from genome assembly GCA_964567615.1 of uncultured Chryseobacterium sp. Lineage (GTDB taxonomy): Bacteria > Bacteroidota > Bacteroidia > Flavobacteriales_D > Sanyastnellaceae > CAMCYM01. The sequence continues at coordinate 6,276 of CAZMNI010000012.1, read as the reverse complement.
TGAATCCGTAGAAGAGAACAGCGCGCCCTCCCGTCCCGAACCTACCGACTTGCTCGGCGAACGCAACGGCTAAAAAGGCCGCAAACACCGCCGCTGTGGTCATCAGCACGCCCCGCACCGCCGTGTTGCGGTGATGGCGGCGGATGAAGTCGTCCAGGCGAGCAATGAGCTCGTCGGCCGCAGAAGAGGGGGCGGGGCGCATGTGCGTCATCGGTTGCCCGAAGGTACGACGCACACTTGCCCCGCCCATTCTCAGTATTTGACAGCTTTTTCAGTCAAGATTGTGAATCCATCTGTCGCTGACAAGGTGTAGGTGCCGGCGGGCAGATCCGAGAGGTCGATGGCCAGGATTGCGCCCGCCTCCGTTGCTGGGATGTTCCACTCGCGAACCGGGCGTGTCATCGCATCGAAAGCGGTGATTTTCCACATTTCACCCGCAGGTGCCACAGAAGCGGCCAGGTAAAATGTGCCGGTTGCGGGGTTCGGGAAGACGACGAGGCCAGTGGTCAGGCCGTTCAGAACAATGGACAGAGGAGCACAAACCGTGGCGGCACACTTGACTTGGTTGACGTCCGTGCGCATGACCTTCGCGCACACCGTGTAGTTGCCCGTCGTCAGGAACGTGTGCGGAACCGAGACGTTCCCAGCAGCGATGAAGCTCGTGCCGTCACCGAACGTCCACTTGACGATGTCGCAGCTCGAGAACACGGCCCCACCTGTCAAACTGAAATTGAAAACATAGGGATTCGTGGGGTCAGGAGTTGCTGTGATCCCTTGGTTTACAGCCAAATGGAAGGCAGGACCACAGAGGCAATCCTCTTCGAAACCACAGTCAGGTAGCACGGCACACACGACATAGCTGCAGCATTCTGCATACCCGCCGTCCGGGAGGAGTTCGTGGTGGGTCACCGTGAAGCAGACCGTATCACCCGCAGCAGCCGGAGCGCCGATGGGAACCGTGAGGGCACCCCAGGTTCCGCCCGGCGGAATGGGCCCTACCGGCACGCTGAAGTTGTACAGCTGCAGCGCTGGATCTTGGAAGGTGACGACGGCTTGGGAAACCGTGTAGGTCTCGTTGTTGACGAGCGCGCCGCTCCAATTCCACATGCCGGTGCTCGGATCGCACGCGACGTGGGCATCCACCGCATAGCCGCAGCCGGGCGTGCAGAAGAACTCGATGGTGTCGCGGCATACGATGGCGCCATCTTCCATCCAGAGCACTTCGATTTGCTGCCACGGCGACAGGTTTGTGGACAGGCAAATCTCTGGAATGGAGAAATTGCCCATCGGCACAGTGCCTGCGGCCGGCTGAAACTCCACCGCGGTTCCGGTCCAACCGCTCGTCCACCACCCCGAGTTGAGGGGGTTGTTCACGGAGAACGACGTGGCCGGTGAGAGGACGTTCAGACCGATGGCATCGAAGACACCGCCCGTGTAGTTGTTCACCAAGTCGATGGTGTAGCAACAGGGCGCATCCGGATGCGACGTGGCACCCGTAACATCCACGGCTTCACAGGGATTGCATTGCGGGATTTCGATGCAAAGCAGGGTGTCGAGGGTGCAGCACAGGGTGGCCGGGTTGTTCGCAGGGTTTTCGGCGTGTGCTGTGAGGGAGAAGCAGAAATCCTGCAAGGCGATGCCCGATCCGGAGAGCACGACGCTGAAGGTGGCGCAGGCGCCGGGGGCCAGGGGTGTTGCACCGAGGTCGAATGTGGCCGGGCTTACGACAACCCCTGCTGGAGATAGGGCGTTGACCGCAAGGAATCCGGTGCTGAAAGCGGCATCGTTCGGGTTGCATACCGTGAAACTGACCACCGTTTGTTCGTCGATGCAAACGGCGTCGAGGTCAGTCACATACAGGCAGTCCGGCTCCACAGGGCATTCAAATTCAAGGGTGTCTGAGCAGAAAATCCCGAGTTGTTCGTCGTACCAGTCCACGATGACCTGCTGCGGCGAGGCAGTGACGTTTTGGAGGCAGATCGAAATGAAGCTGGCGAGGCTTGCGGGCAGCGGGGTGCCGGGGTTGACAGCAGTGAAGATCAACGCGTTCGGCATGACCAGTTGCGGTTGAAGCGAAGGGTCAAGCCCTGCGGGCTGCCAAACAAGTTCCGCCTGGGCGCAGGAAATCCCGATTCCGTACACCGGTTCAGCGCTTGAGGAGTAGCTCAAGGAGAAGCAGCACCCGTTGTCCGGTGCCTCCGGATGGTCTTCCACGAGCAGTTCCACGTCGCAGTCGCCGCCCTCCGGGCACTCAATCAACTCCACGTCAATGACCTCGGTGGTGTCGGTGCAGCCGAATGCGTTCGTGGCGACGAGTTGGTATTCCCCAGAAACCAACGGTTCGTAGCAGGCAAACGTGGCTCCCGGCAGTGCAGCGCCATTCAACAGCCACTGGTAGGATGCCAGCCCCGGTGGACCGCAGAGGGTGTCGTGGTAGCATGCGGTGTAGCACCCCGTGGCGACCGTGCAGAAGTCGGGCAAAGGATGAACGGTGGCACTTGCAGTTCCCGCACAACCGCTGGTCAAATCCGTTCCAGTGACCGTGTAGGTGCCCGCGGTGCCCACGGTGATGACCGGTCCTGTCATGCCGTTCGACCACGTGTAGGACACATTTGGGTCAGCGGGTGTTACCGCGAGGGTTGTCGGCCCGTTGATGCATGTGGTCGGCGAGACGGCCACCGCAAAGGCGGGGACCGAGGCCAGGCTCACGAAATGCGGCCCCAGCACCGCAGAGCACCCGAAGGCGTTCACCACCTTCACCGTGTAGCCGGCCGGATCGAGGGTGCCGTCGCATACGGTCAGGGCGGAGTTGGTTTCACCCGGAAGGGCTCCGAGGCTGCCGCCGATCCATTGGTAGGTGTAGCCCGGGGCGTACGGAGCGATCAAGGTGATGCAACCCGCGCCGCAGATGTAGCTGGGACCTGAGAGGGTACCGGAGGGCGGGGGCACGTCCTCCACCAGAATCGAGTCGGAGGTGTTGCTGCAGCCGTTTGCATCGGTCACCGTCACCGCATAGGTTCCGGCGGTGAGGACCTCGCACACGCCCGATCCGCCGCTGGGTGACCAAGCATAGGTCGCGAAGCCCACGGGCGCGCAGACGTTCACGAAGCCTCCCGTACACACGGCCAAGGGGCCGACCGGTGAAAGTTGGAAGTCCGGCACGCCGGGGGCAATGGTGAGCGTGATTGCACTTTGTTGGGTGCACCCGTTTGCATCGATGGCCGTGGCGGTCACCGTGTACGGGCCGGCCGCGAGGTAGGCGTGCGAAGGGTTGGGACCGTTGAAGGTCGCTCCGTCGCCGAAGTTCCAGGTGAACTGCACGGCGTTCGTTGCGGCTGCCGAGAAAGCGATGGGCTCATCGGTGCAGTAGGGACCGGGGCTGGCCGTGATGAGGGGGATGCCGACGCCGCCGATGACAAGGGTTTCAGTATAGGAAGCCGTGCAGCCGTTGCCGTTTGTGACCGTGACGGTGACCGTGTAGGTGCCTGCACCGGGGAAGGCCACGGTTTGGTTGGGGCCGTAGAGGAGGGGCCCGAACCCGACGTTCCAGACGATGGAGTTGATCGGACTGCCGGGCCCGGTGTTGAGGTAGGTCGACATGTCCGTGAGCTGGACCGTGCTGCACGTCAGCGGGGTCATGTCGAAGAAGGCGGCCAGCGGAACACAGACGCTGAGGTTCTCCGTCACAGAACAGAATCCGCCGGGGTTGCCGGCTTCAGGCACCAGCCCGTTGAAGGTCACGTTGTAGCATGCCGCGGTGGTGTACGTGTGGGTGATGCCGTTGCCGGCGCCTTGGTTGCCATCGCCGAAGTTCCACGTGCCGCCGGTGACGTTTGTGCCTGACCAACCGAATTGCACGGTGTTGCACACGGGGGTGGTGACGTTCGCATAGGCGCCGATGGTGAAGGGCTCCGGAATGCACGTGGGACCGCTGCCGGTGCAGGAGAGCTCTTCGACGAGGAGGGTGTTCGAAGTGGCCACGCAGCCGTTCGCGTCTTGCACGACCGCGTAGTAGGAGGTGGTGCTGGGCACGCCTACGAAGGCGTGGGAGGCGTTTGAGCTGGTGGGAGGGAGCCCGAGGGGGTTCCCGTTGCAGAACCAGGCGAAGGTGTAGCCGGGGTTGGTTTGGGCCACAAGCGTCACCGCTGTGGGCGATTCGATGCAGAACGTCAGCGGATTGCCTGACGAAATGGCGGCCACCGGCCCGGGCACGTTCGAGGCGGTGTAGAAATCTTGCGCTTCGCAGCCGTTTGCGTCCACGGTGGTCACCCCGTAGGTGCCGGCGGCGTTGATGGCCAAACTCGGTCCGCCCACGTTGCCGGTCCACAGCCACGAGGTGAAGGGCCCGGGCGCGGTCAAGGTGGCCGTGACGCCCGGGCAGAGGATGCCGTTCTGCGCGATGGTCGGCACGACGGGCTGGATCAGCGTGAGGGGCAGGGATGCCGTCGAGGTAGTGCCGCACAGCTCAAGCACAGCGGTGAGCGTGGCGTTGCCGCCGAGGGCGTTCCATTGGACGGAGATCGAGTCGGTGGTTTGGCCGGCGATGACGCTTCCGGCGGCGGCGGGCGAGATGGACCAGGTCACCGTCGTGCCTGCGGGCGGCGCGGGGTTCAGCCAGTAGGTTTCGTCGTTGTTCGTGCAGCTCCCGGAACCGTTGATGGCCACGGAGGAAGGCAGGGTGAGGGCGTTCACGGGCAGGGTGACCGGGCTCGACACGCAGCCGGGGTTGCCCATCATGGCTTGGACCACGCTGACCGACAGCGGGGTCGGCCCGGTCCAAACCACGGACGTCGTCGGCCCGGAAAACTGGGTGAGGCTGCCACCTGCGGCACTCCAAAGCAAATACATGCCCGGAGCCGCAGCAGCACTGTACGTATTCGTCGCCCCGATGCACACGTCCGTGGCGCCAGAGATGGGACCGGGCGCGGGAACGCCGACCACCTGCACGACGAACGATGCGGCCGCGGAACAGAAGACATTCGGCGTCACCGGCGTGGCCGTGACCGTGTAAATCCCCGGTGTCGTCCACAGGATGTCCGCGCTGTTCGGGCCGGTGATGGTGACCGGGTGCGCCGGGGTGACGGAGAAGTTGAATGCAGAAAGTCCGCTGGTCGTGGCTGTAGAAGTGGTGGAACCCACACACACGGTACCGGGGCCATAATTCATCAGGTTGAAGTCTGGCAAAATGGTGACTGTCAAGTCCGCAGAGCCGGAGCAGTCCGGCGGCGTATGGCCAGGCAGCCCTTGCAAAAAGCCGCTGACCCAGTCGACGTGCAGGGTGCCGACTCCTGCCGCACCCCACGCCACGGTGACCGTGTGGGAGGAATCGCTGCCCACGATGGTGCCGCCGGTGGCGGTCCAGAGGTAGGAGGTGGCGGCCCATTTGGGCACCTCATACACCGCGGTCGAAAACTCGCACACGGGATCCGGGCCGAGGACCGTTGCCGTGGACGAGATGATGGGAATCGTCACCGAAGTGGGGTTGCTGCACAAGGCGGGGCTGCACCCGGTTGCGGTGAGGGAAATGGTTCCGAAGGGCCCCGTAGGCCACGTTACGCCGATGGAATCCGGCGCGAGTTGCGTGAACGGAAGCGGCTGTCCGCCGGCGTCCAGCACGCTCCAAACCAGCGACCCGCAGCCCGTCGCATCGGTCCAGTACGTCGCGGAATCACCCTCGCACAACGTGCTAATGCAGAATATGTTAGGGCCTGGAATTTCATCTACCACGACGGTCATGGTGAAGGTGTCTTCGCAGACGCAAAGCGGCCGTCCGCCCGCATCGTAGTTCGCTTTGAAGGCCGTCAAAGTGACGGTATACGTTCCCGCCGCAGCATAGGTGTGGACGGGATCTGCCATCGGAGACGTGTTTCCGTCGCCAAAGTCCCAGAAGTAGCTGGTCGCTCCGACCGAGGTGTTTGTGAACGACATCCCCGTGCCGAGGCACGCGTAGGCAGATGAAGTGAACGATGCTGTGGGCCCGGGCAAGATGTCTACGCAGGTGTCGAAGGTGCGCGACGCTCCGTTGGGCGCGGTTTCCGTCACGGACACAAATCCGCTGCCCGCCGGGCCCCAAACGACCTGGATCTCCGCGGGGTTTGCCCCGGTGCTCCACGCGCCTCCGAGCACGTTCCACGTGTACGTGTTCCCGGCCACGAAGGGAATGCTCACCAGCGTAGTGTCGAATTCGCACACGGACGCACACCCGGGTGCCTCGATGTCGGGAGCTCCGCCGGCTCCGTTCGTTCCCTCGCCGTGGAGTGAAATTGTGCCGCAAGG
>CAZMNI010000011.1:0-20541 GCA_964567615.1 uncultured Chryseobacterium sp. | reverse complement strand
GATCCGTGTAGGTCATGCAGATTTCCGTCCCGTCGTAGGATGCGCCATCTGCTACCGTCCACGTAGGCCCCTCGCTCCCGTCCGGCCAAACCACGACGTACCCCGGCGGCACATCCGGCACTACCACAGCTTCGCCGTCGCCTTGGCAGTCGATGGTCATCGACTCAAGCGGTACAGGAATGTCCTCTACAATGACCAGCACCGCACAATCGGTGTCGTTTCCGCAGAGGTTCGACACCGTTACACAGTAGTTCCCGGATTCTGTAGCGGTATATGTCGGAGCAATGACCCCTGTGTTGGCCCCGTCCACTTGCCAAGTGTACGTGAGACCCGGCGGATCGTTCGTGACCGGATCGAGTTGGACCGTCCCGCCTTCGCAGAGGCTCTCGTCGTCAATGTTTGCCACAGGAACGTTTTGGGCCAAAATTGTGACTGCATCGGAAGCCGTCCCGCACTCATTTGTGGCTGTGACCGTTAATGTTGTAGACGTTTGATTTGCCCAGCTGTAGACATTCGTCAATACATTGTCTACCCCAGGTGCGGGCCAGTTGATTGTTGCTGTCCCACCCGGATCGGATACAGTTGCCACTGCCGCGAAAGGTGCGCCGTTGCACAACACCGCTGGCGGATTGTTCAAAGACAAAGTTGGAGACTCTGTGATGACGATGTCGTATGTATAATCGACGTTGCAGATGTCGTCGTTGAAATTGATGGTCGTAACCCCGTATCCGCCCGGCTCGAATACCGTGTCCCACTCATCCGTATCCGAAAAGCTCCAACCCGGCGGGCCGCTTACAAACGACCACGTTCCCGTTGCAGGAAGTGATAGGCACCCGGTAGGGCCGCTGAAAACCAATCCCGGGGTCAAATCATTGAACTGTGTAAGATTCTGATTCCCACAGTTGTACATATTTACAGACAAGAAATCAGGATTTGTAACAGAGGATGCTACAAAGGTGATTTCAATCGTTTCTCCGGCGATGATGGGAATATTGAACTGTGCAAACGCGTTGTTCGTGGTCAAGATTTCTTCTACCGTGCCATCGAGACCCGTAACCGTTACAAGCAGGTAGCTGCCATTCCATCCCCCAGGTTGGTTGCTTTGGAGGAAGAACAGCAACGTACCCTCCGCTGGACTCGAATATCCACCATCGAACACAAGCTCGTCTGGAATGCCGTCACAGAATGGTTCAAAACTAACTTCTGGGATGTACGACCCGATGGGCTCTACGGTAAACACCCGCTGGCCCTGGCACCCTCCATCATCCGTAACCAAGAGCCGGTAGGTCCCCGCTGTAAGTTGTGCGGAAGGGGTCCCGTCGCCACTGACCACCGTTCCGCCCAAGTTGTTCCAGTTGCCCTCCCAATCGTACACCGAGTACCCCTCCTGCTCAATCGGGTCTACCGTTGCCGTAGCATACTGGTTCGGACAGACCGCGGGAGGAACCACGTCGACGTCGGGAAGGAAATACGGGGATTGGTCCACCGTGAAGAATTCTACCGCCTCGCACTGAGCGATGAACCCTGAGACAAAAAAGTCCCCACCGAAGGTATAGGTGTTCGACGTCCCGACGTTTCCATTCGACCACTGGTAGCTATCAAATCCACTCCCCACACTCAATGTCGTACTCCCTCCTGCACAAATGGAGAAATTCCCTGTCACCTCAAGATCCGGGATTGAAATGGGCAAGACCGTAACAACTATTTCAAACGTGGTGACTCCGACCGGCGTGCCTGTATCTGTGGCAGTAATTGTAAAGGTGTGCGTTCCGATGTTTGTGGCTGAGGCGGTGAATGTTCCCACAATCCCTGGCGCATTCCCACCAAAAACGGTGTAGGTCCAGCCAGGCGCAGAAGTGGAAGTGACCGCAATCGTCTGGTTCGTTTCAGGTCCTAAAAAATCCAAATCCAAATCCCACACGCCACCCTGACACAAAAACACCGTGTCACACGCCACATTCGCTGTGGGCAGAGGGGGGATGTTCGTTGTGGCTGTGACTACATTGAGGTTGAAGGACTTGCCATCTAACCAGTCCACCCCGTCTTGCTGATTCTGTGCAATACCGTACGGGCCGTTGTAGGTGCCGTCGAGCAGATTAAACCGACCGTACTGCACGTGTGCCCCCGTGGTGGGGGCGGCGTCCGCCCCTACCGTGGCAGGTGTGGCACCGCAACATCCACCGGACCCGCCGACATCCCCGTGGGCCCAATCCACGTCCCTGTAGCACAATTGGGCATTGTATCCCGCAGGAAGAACGCCCCCGGACGTGGTGGGTGTAAAAATCAACTGGTAGGAATTCAGCAAATCCGAATTGTTGCTGTAATAGCCGACATCAATGAAATTCACATAAACCGCTTCCGGCGTTACTTTGTACTTGATTTGGCCGCTGTTGCGCAAATCTGTGTCCGCCCAAAACAGCGCAATTTGAGCCGTTTGCTCCACCGTGTTCGGGAACTCTTCAGGCGTCCAGTCAATGATGTAGTCCCCGAAGGAGACCGTTCCCTTCGAGTTGATGTAGAATTGGTTATACGTCTGCCCGTACATGCTAAAGTTCCAACCTCCTGTCGAGATTGGACCCAACGCACAATCCACGTTCACGCCCGCCCCGCCCGTAAAATCCCAGTCAAACGTGGTGATGGTTTCATACGTGTTGTCCGGCTCAATCCAGCAGTCGCAACCTCCTGGGGGCATCAGTTTACGGGCAGATAGCCCTGCCTCTTCTCGTTCTTTTTCCTTCCGAACCTTCTGAGCATGCGCTACTTCCCTGACTCGCGCCTCGTCGTAACCCTCCCAACTGCGAAAGACGTCCCATTCTCCGCGGGTCATGTTCACCACGGCGCCCTCGAAAGAGCCATACCGGTCGAAAATGGCCTCAACGGTGTTTGCCTCGTACGGGGCTGCATATGCAGCTCCTTGCGGAACTGATTGGCCTAAAGTCACTTGCGCCGACGCGAACAGGAAACCCGTCGCCGCAGCACACCACACCTTGAGGGCAGTTCGGTTCATGAGAATCAGATGAAGACGGATTCGGGGGGCTAAATATAGGAGGCTTCACTCATAACCTCGTACCAGCAAGGAAAGTTGCAGCGTACAATACCACGCGTGGGGCCTCGAAGGCCCTACCTTTGGCCCTCCGAGAGGACTTCCCTTCCCGATTCCATGGAACACATCCGGAATTTCTGCATCATCGCGCACATCGACCACGGCAAGAGTACGTTGGCAGACCGTCTCCTCCAGGTGACGGGCACCATCAGCGACCGCCAGCTGCAAGAGCAGACGCTGGATGACATGGACCTCGAGCGGGAGCGCGGCATCACCATCAAGAGCCACGCCATCCAGATGAACTACACGGCCCAAGACGGGAAGAAGTACGTCTTCAACCTGATCGACACCCCGGGCCACGTGGATTTCAGCTACGAAGTGTCCCGCTCGATTGCCGCGTGCGAAGGTGCGCTCCTCATCGTTGATGCCACACAAGGCATTGAAGCACAGACGATTTCGAACCTCTACCTCGCCCTCGAGCACGATTTGGAAATCATCCCCGTGCTGAACAAAATGGACCTGCCTTCAGCAAGTCCGGAAGAGGTGGGGGACCAAATCATCGACCTCCTCGGCTGCAAACCGGAAGACATCATCCCGGCCAGCGGCAAGACGGGCCTCGGAGTGAACGAAATCCTCGAAGCCATCGTGCACAAGGTCAAGCCTCCGAAAGGCGACCCGAACGCCCCACTGCAGGCGATGGTGTTCGACAGCGTGTTCAACTCGTTCCGCGGCATCATCGCCTACTACCGCATCCTCAACGGCACCCTGAAAAAGGGCGACAAGGTCAAGTTCTTCGCCACAGAGCGGGAATACGAGGCAGATGAAGTGGGCGTCCTCGGTTTGGACCTCATCCCCCGGGCCCAAGTGGGCACCGGGGATGTGGGCTACATCATCTCGGGCATCAAGAACGCGAAAGAGGTCAAGGTCGGCGATACCATCACCCTGCGTTCGAACCCGTGTGCAGAAGCGGTCAAAGGCTTCGAAGACGTCAAGCCGATGGTCTTTGCCGGCATCTACCCGGTCGATACCGACGAATACGAGGAACTGCGCACGGCCATGGAGAAGCTGCAGTTGAACGATGCTTCCCTGGTGTTCGAACCGGAATCGTCTGCGGCCCTCGGCTTCGGCTTCCGCTGCGGCTTCCTCGGCATGCTGCACATGGAAATCGTGCAGGAGCGGCTCGAGCGGGAATTCGACATGACCGTCATCACGACGGTCCCGAACGTGAGCTACCACGCGTACCTCAAAAACGGGACCATGACCGTCGTGAACAACCCGTCTGACCTGCCCGACCCAAACCACCTCGAGCGCGTCGAGGAGCCCTACATCAAAGCCCAGGTCATCACGAAGTCCGAGTACATCGGCCAAATCATGACCCTGTGCATCGAAAAGCGCGGCGTCCTTCAAAACCAGGTCTACCTCACCTCCGACCGCGTCGAACTCAGCTTCAGCATGCCACTCGGGGAAATCGTCTTCGACTTCTACGACAAGCTCAAAAGCGTCTCCCGCGGGTACGCTTCGTTCGACTACTTCCCGGACGAGTACAAGGCCTCCCACCTCGTCAAGCTCGACATCCTGCTCAACGGCGACCAAGTCGATGCCTTGAGCGCGCTCATCCACCGCGACAACGCCTACGAATTGGGCAAGAAAATCTGCCTCAAGCTCAAGGAGTTGATCCCACGCCAACAGTTCATGATTGCCCTGCAGGCGGCCATCGGCGCGAAAATCATCGCCCGCGAGACCATCTCCGCGCTGCGCAAGGACGTGACCGCAAAATGCTACGGCGGCGACATCACGCGGAAGCGCAAGCTGCTCGAGAAGCAGAAGAAGGGCAAGAAGCGGATGCGCCAAGTCGGAAACGTGGAAGTGCCGCAGAGCGCCTTCCTCGCGGTACTCAAGCTGGACTGACGTCGTCGGACGTGCCGGGCGCAGCGGGCTCCTTGCGTACCGCCTGCGCTCCCCAGGCATTGTTGTTCACGAGCTGCCCGCATGCGGCATCGATGTCCTTGCCGCGCGAGCGGCGCACATTGACCACGAGGTTCCGGTCCTCCAGCAACGCCACGAAATCCGCCACCCGGTCTTCGCGCGCCATGCGGAACTCCCCGCCTTCGATGGGGTTGTACTCGATGATGTTCACCTTGCACGGCACGTTGCGGCAGAAGGCCGCGAGCTCCCGCGCGTCTTCCAGCCCGTCGTTGAAGCCGTCGAAAATGATGTACTCGAACGTCACCCGGGTGTCCGTGCAGGCGTGGAAGTGGCGCAGGGCGGTGCCGAGCGCTTCGAGGTTGTTCGAGTCGTTGATGGCCATGATCTTGCTCCGCTTGGCATCGTTCGCGGCGTGCAGGCTGAGCGCGAGGTTGAACCGGACGCGGTCGTCCCCGAGCCGCACAATGGCCTTTGCGATGCCCGCAGTGCTCACCGTGATGCGCCGCGGCGACATGCCGAGACCGGGCGTTCCGCAGATGCGCTCAATGGATTCCAGCACGTTGCGGTAATTGAGCAGGGGCTCGCCCATGCCCATGTACACAATGTTCGACAGCCCTTGGCCGTAATGGCTTTCTGCCAGCGCGCGGACCATCTCCACCTGATCGTACATCTCTCCCGCAGACAAATTGCGCAGCATTTTCAGCCGGCCGGTCGCGCAAAACGCACAGGCCAAACTGCACCCCACCTGCGAGCTGATGCACGCTGTCATCCGATCGGTGGTGGGGATTAGCACCCCCTCCACCACCATCCCGGTGCCCACCTCGAATGCACACTTGATGGTCCGGTCCGAACTCACCTGCTTGTCCACGATGCGGATCCGGCTGATTTCGAAGCGCTCGGCCAACTCTTCGCGGAACGCAAGCGGCAGGTTCGTCATTTCCTCGAACCCGCCCGCCGCCTTCGTCCAGAGCCATTCTTCGAGCTGCCGTGCGCGGAACTTGGGTCCGCCGAGGTCTGCCACGGCGGCCTCGAGTTCGTCCCGCCCCAGGGCCCGGATGTCCTTGCGCATACCGCGAAGATACGCGGTCAGCGCACGGGCTCGGGGGCCGCTTCCGCCGCCTGTGTCCAGGAAGCAGGCTCGGCATCGGGCGCAATCATGAGGGCAGCAAGCCTCCTCCGCACCTCGTCGCGCTTGCGCACCGCATACGGCACCTGCTTTCCGCCGCGCAATGTCAGCGTCCCCGTCCGGAGGTTGAAGCTCTCGACGCAGGCCATGTGCACAAGGTGGCTGTTGTGCACGCGGAAGAAGCGGTCGTCGGTCAGAAGCTCCTCGACCTTGCGGAGGTTCTTCGACACCGTGATGCGGCGGCCAGAAAGCAGGTGGAACGTCGCATAGCTGCCCGACGCCTCGACGAACAAAATATCTGAGTGGCGCACAAAAAAGCGGTGACCCGAGGTTTGGAGTTCCACCCGTCGCACGTCTCCCTTCAAGCGGTGCACCATGCGGTGGGCGCAGGCTTTCAGCTCTTCCGGATCCACCGGCTTCAACAAGTAATCGAACGCCTCGCGGCGCAAGGCATCGACTGCATATTCGTGGTAGGTCGTGCAGAAGACCACCTCGAACGTGCGGTCGGGAAAGCGATCGAGCAGCTCGAGGCCCGTCTCGTGCGGCATCCGGACGTCGAGAAACACCACGTCAGGTGACAGGGAATCAATGAAGTGCGCGGCTTCGGCGGCCGAGCTGGCGGTTTGGACCACGTGCAGGGCCGGGCAATGCCGCTCGATGTGGCGGCACAGGGCCTGGCGGGCATGGGGCTCATCGTCCACTACGAGGCACGAGAGGACCGGTGCAAGGTTTTCATTCATGGGGAACCGTTTGGTTCTGCCAAAACAAGTAACCCCAAGATAATCGTCGCTGAGCGTTTTACGCGCGGTACATTTGAGTTTGTACACGCTTTCTTTACGCCCCTCCCGCGAGGATCGTCTGGGCACGCTCGAGGCAGCGGTGCACTTCGAGGGGGATGTGGTTCTCCTTCGCCTGGTCCACCTCGTATCCCGTCCGCACCACCACCAAGTCCAACTCCGGCACGACGATGATGTACTGCCCGCGGTGCCCTTGCATCACCGCGAATCCGTGGCCCGCTTTGTCGGTTCCGAGCCAAATTTGGTAGCCGTAGTGCCGCACATCGCAGTCCCGTGTTCGCTCAGCGATGGGCGTGAGGAGCCGCGTCACAAAGTCCTCCCCGACGAGGGTCGTGCCGCGCCACCGGCCGCTGTCGAGCAGCAGCTGGCCGAAGCGCGCATAATCGCGCGAGGTGGCGTAGAACTGGGCAAAGCTGCGTTCGATTCCGCCGTTCGCCTCGGGCGCATCGAGGCCCCAGAACGCATCCGCTTCAGCGCCCATCCTGTGCCACAACTCCGTCTCGACCCACTTGCCCACCGGCACGTCTGTGGCCTCGCGGATGAGCTCCTCGAGAAGCATCGTGTTCCCGCCCTGGTACTCCCACGTGGCGCCCGGTTCCGACGTGGGCAGGTAAGGCTGCATCAAGCCCTGGAGGTCATCGCGGTAGTAAGCGCGGGCCATGAAACCGAGGGGGTTCTTGTAGTCCTCGCCGAAGGGGATGTGGGAGCGCATTTGGAGCACCTCCTCGACGATGAGCCCCTGGCCGGCCGCGCCCGAAAACCGCGGAAGGTGCTTGCCGACTTCCTCGTTCATGTGCAGGTAACCGCGGTCCTCGGCCAGCCCGTAGGCGAGGGCCGTGATGGTCTTCGCCATCGAGAAGGAATTCGTCACCGTCGTCCGATCGTGTCCTTGGGCATAGCGCTCGTAGCGCAAGGTGTCGCGGTGGATGACGAGGAAACTCGCCGCCCCGCTGGCATCCAGCGCCTGCAGCTCCTCTGCACCGAGCACCTCCTCCGGCTGCAGCGCCTCCGGCCACGGCTGGGGATGCGGTGACTTCGAAAGCACCCGCACTTCGCGGAACGGCAGGTCGTCGATGTTCGCATTCTTCCATCCGCGGAAGTAGGTCTCGCGCATTCCGCCCCAAACGTATCCGTATCCCGTTGCAAACGAGACGCCTACCAAAAGCGCGACCACGGCTCCGGTGGTGAGAAGAACCTTCTTCATTCAGAGCAAGGTAGCGTGTCTTCGATCAATTCCCATCCGAACAACTCCGTCAAATGCGCCTGCACCCGCGGAGCCACCTCCGCTACGGTCACCGGCCGTCCGATTTCCCGGGCGAGGGAGGTTACGCCGCGGTCCACGATGCCGCACGGCACGATCATGCCGAAATAGCTCAGGTCCGGATCGACGTTGAAGGCAAATCCGTGCATGGTCACCCAGCGAGAGCTTTTGACGCCGAGGGCAGCGATTTTGCGCGCGGTAGGCCGGGTCGGGTCGACCCAAACGCCGGTCAAGCCCGCAATCCGCCCCGTCTCCAGGCCGTAGTCCGCGCAGGTCCGCACGATGGCCTCCTCGAGCGTCCGCATGTACCGGCCGATGTCGGTGAAGAACTGCTCGAGGTCGAGGAGGGGGTAGCCCACGAGTTGGCCCGGGCCGTGGTAGGTGATGTCGCCGCCGCGGTTGATCGGAACGTATTCTGCCCCGCGGGCAGCGAGCACCTCCGCATCCGCCAGCAAGTGCCCCGCGTCCCCGCTCTTGCCCAGCGTGAACACGTGGCTGTGCTCCACGAAGAAGAGGTGCCCGTCCGGCGGGGCCAAATCCCCATCGCCGGCCCACCCCTCCACACCGGCCTTCCGCCGCGCACTCTTTCGCTCCAGCATCGCAGCAAACAGCCGCTCCTGCTCGTCCCACACCGGCCGGTACGCCGCCCGACCGAAATCCCGAAAGTGCACCCGCGGCCTCATTCCCCGTCTGCTACGGCTGCCAGGGTTTGCTTGAGCAAGTCGATGTTGCGGATGTCCATCGGGTCCACACCCGCCCGGTCTGCCAGCACCCAACTGAGCACATCCCCGAGGTGCACGAGGTCGAACACGCACTGCAGCCGGTCATCGCCGTCCGCCTCCACCACCACCACATCGGCCCCGGTCTCCGTGATCAATTCTGCACAGGCGTCCATCCGGATCCGGTTCCGCGGATGGTCGTCCGGAGAGGTCAACAGCACCGCCACATCGTGCTCGCTGCCGCTTTCCCAGCCCACGAGTTCGTTGTGGTTCATCTCGGGAAACACATGGTGGCAGACGAGGAGCTTGCTGTTCTCGTTGAGTTGCTGGCGCCAACGGATGGCCACGGCCTCGAGGGCGGTGTCGGCGTAGAGCCAAATTTGGCGGTCCGCCATGGCGTCCGCGATTTCCTCCGCCCGGGCGAGGGTGTCCTCCGCCCGCTCTGCGAGGAAGTCGCCGATGTGGGCAAGGCCGGCATGCAGCGCATCCGGGGCGAGGCCCGCCGCGTGGAGGTGGTGGAGGACGCCGGTGAGGGAGTGGCCGAACTGGGAGCGGGGCGGGTGACCGCCGGGGATGCGGTGGGTGGGCCAACCGTGGGCGGCGGCGAGTTCGCCGAGGGCTCCACCGGACGTGATGCAGCCGATGCGGGCACCCGCGGCGTGGGCCGCCCGGACTGCGGCGAGCGTTTCCTCGGTGGTGCCGCTGTAGCTGCACGCGATGACGAGGGTGCTGGAGCCGACCCAGGCGGGGAGGGCGTAATCGCTCGACGTCAGGACGGGCACGGGGCTGGTGGGGGCGAGCAGGCGCGCCGCCACGGCGCCGCCGATGCCACTGCCCCCCATGCCGAGGATGAGGACGGCCGACGGCGCGAACCCGGCATAGTCGAACGGTTGCTCCAAAGTGAGGCGCCATGCGGCGCGCATTTGGTCCGGAAAATCCGCAATCAGTTGTCGCATCGGGTCCATGCTGCGAAGGTACGCGCGCTTGCCGCCGCCCCGGGCTACCTTTGCACACATGGAATGGACGGAACAGGAGCGCGTTCGGCGCGAATCGCTGGCTCGGTTGCGCGAACTCGGCATCGACCCCTACCCCGCACCTGCCTTCCCTGTGACGCACAAAGCAGAGGAGTTGGCCGCGGCGTTTCAGGACGGCCTCGAAGTCCGTTTGGCCGGCCGGCTCATGAGCCGCCGCATCATGGGCAAGGCCTCGTTCGCGGAACTGCAAGACGGCGCAGGCACGGTGCAGCTTTACGTCAACCGCGATGAGCTGTGCCCCGGCGAAGACAAAACGGCGTACAACGAGGTCTTCAAGCGCCTGCTCGACCGCGGCGACTTCATCGGCATCTCAGGCGTTACGTTCACCACCCAAACCGGGGAACCGAGCGTCTCCGTCCGTGAACTCACGGTCCTCTCGAAAAGCCTGCGCCCGCTCCCCGCGGTCAAAACCGACGAAAACGGGATCGTTCACGACGCCTTCTCCGACCCCGAACTCCGCTACCGCATGCGGTACGTGGACCTCGTGGTAAACCGCGAGGTACGCCGCACCTTCGAAGCCCGCTCGGCGGTCATCCGCACCATCCGCAACGCCTTCGACGAATCCGGCTGGCTCGAGGTGGATACGCCCGTCTTGCAAGCCATCCCCGGGGGCGCCTCGGCCCGTCCCTTCGTGACGCACCACAACGCCCTCGACATTCCGCTCTACCTCCGCATCGCAAACGAGCTGTACCTCAAACGGCTCATTGTGGGTGGATTTGACGGGGTGTACGAGTTCAGCCGCAACTTCCGCAACGAGGGCATGGACCGCACCCACAACCCGGAGTTCACGGTCCTCGAGCTCTACGTCGCCTACAAGGACTACCACTGGATGATGGAGACCATCGAGCACCTCCTGGCCGACGTCTGTTCCGCTGTCCACGGAGCAACGTCCTGCACGCTCCAGGGGAAGTCCATCGATTTCACGCCGCCTTTCCGCCGGGTCACCTTGCGGGATGCCATCCTCGAACATGCCGGGGTGGACATCGACCTGCTCGACGAAGCCGGCCTGCGGGCGGCCTGCAGCGATTTGGGCATCCACTGCGACGCAAGCATGGGCCGTGGCAAGCTCATCGACACGCTCTTCGGAGCAAAGGCCGAGCACCACTTCGTTCAGCCCACGTTCATCACGGACTACCCCGTCGAGATGTCGCCGCTGACGAAAGCCCACCGCGACAAACCGGGCTATACGGAGCGGTTCGAACTGCTCGTCAACGGCACAGAAATCGCAAATGCCTACAGCGAACTCAACGACCCGGACGACCAACGTGCCCGCTTCGAAGACCAGCTGCGGCTCAGCGAGCGCGGCGACGACGAGGCCATGTTCATCGACCGCGACTTCCTCCGGGCCCTCGAATACGGCATGCCCCCCACCAGCGGGGTGGGCATCGGCATCGACCGGCTCGTCATGCTGCTGACCGATGCGCCGTCCATCCAGGACGTGTTGTTCTTCCCCCAAATGCGCCCTGAAATCACCCACACCCCGGCATGAGTCTTCCCACCCAGCAGGACGTCATCGCCGTGCTCAAGACGATCTACGACCCGGAAATCCCCGTGGACATCTACGAACTTGGGTTGATTTACGAAGTGCGCATCGCGCCTTCCGGGCACATCGACGTGCAAATGACGCTGACTTCGCCGAACTGCCCAGTCGCCGAATCGCTGCCCGCTGAGGTGGAACAAAAGGTCGCCGCCGTTTCAGGTGCGACGTCCGCGCACGTCGAAGTGGTGTTCGACCCGCCGTGGTCGCACGATTTGATGAGCGAGGAGGCCAAACTCGAACTCGGATTCCTATGACACGCGGCATCGCCATCCTCGGCTCCACCGGCTCCATCGGTACCCAAGCCCTCGAGGTCATCCGCAGCGCCCCGGATCGTCTCCACGTGGAAGTGCTGTCCGCCCACGCAAACGCCGATCTCCTCATCGCACAGGCCCTCGAATTCCGCCCGAACGCCGTGGTGATCGGGGATACCGCTGCCCACGGCCGCGTGCGCGATGCCCTGTTCGATGCCGGCATCAAGACGTATTGTGGGCCAGAATCCCTTGCCTCCATCGTCGAGTCCGACGGCATCCACACCGTGCTCACCGCGCTGGTCGGAGCGGCTGGGCTCGTGCCCACCCTGCGCGCCATCCGCGCCGGAAAGCAGATCGCCTTGGCAAACAAGGAAACCCTCGTGGTCGCCGGCGCCTTGGTGACCGCCGAAGCACGGGCTGCGGGCGTGGACATCCACCCGGTGGATTCGGAGCACAGCGCGATCTACCAGTGTTTGGCCGGCGAATGGCACAACCCCATCGAGAAGATCCTGCTCACCGCCTCGGGCGGGCCGTTCCGCGGGCGAACGCGGGCGGACCTCGCCGGTGTGACAAAAGCCCAAGCCCTGCGCCACCCGAATTGGTCGATGGGTGCAAAAATCACCATCGACAGCGCCAGCCTGATGAACAAGGGGCTGGAGGTCATCGAGGCGCACTGGCTCTTCGGCGTGCCGTACGACGCCATCGAAGTCGTCGTCCACCCCCAAAGCATCGTCCACAGCTGCGTCCAATTCCGGGACGGCTCCATCAAAGCCCAGCTCGGCCTGCCTGACATGAAGTTGCCCATCGCCTACGCCCTCGGCTACCCCGAACGCGTGGCAAGTCCCTTCGAGCGATTTGATTTCATGGCCTATCCCACGCTCACGTTCGAACAGCCCGACCTGTCCACGTTCCGCAACCTCGCGCTCGCCTTCGAAGCGGGAAATCAAGGGGGCACTGCGCCGGCTGTGTTGAATGCCGCAAACGAGGTGGCCGTAGCCCGTTTCCTGCGCGACGAAATCGAGTTCCTCGAATTGACCGACATCGTCGAAGACGCATTGGCGCGCGTGCCGTTCGTGGCCACGCCGGACCTCGAGGACTTGCTGGCAGCCGATGCCGCTGCTCGCCGCTACGCCGCCGAATGGACCCCGCTGACGGTCAAACCGTCATAACGTCCGCTTCCTTCGCCGCGAGGACTTCGTCCACCTTGCGGATGTAGGCGTCGGTCAGGTCCTGGACCTTCGTTTCGCCGACCTTCACAGCGTCTTCCGGCAGACCGTCTGCCTTCGCCTCCTTGAGGTAATCGTTCGCCTCCTTGCGGGCGTTCCGGATGCCCACCTTCGCGTGTTCGCCTTCTGCCCTTGCGCGCTTCATCAACTCGCGGCGGCGCTCCTCCGTGAGTGGCGGCACGTTGATCATGATGACCTCTCCGTTGTTCATCGGATTCAGGCCGAGGTTCGCGTTGATGATGGCCGTCGAAATCCCGTCCAGCAGGTTCCGTTCCCAAGGTTGAATGACGAGGGTACGGGCGTCGGTGGAGTTGATGTTCGCCACCCGTCCGATGGGGGTCGGTGTGCCGTAGTAGTCCACCTTCACGCTGTCCAACATCGCCGGATGGGCTTTGCCGGCGCGCACCTTCAGCAATTCTGCATCGAGGTGACGCAGCGCCTTTTCCATGCCCTCCTTTGCAGAGTCAAGGGCGAATTGAATTTCTTCCGTCATGCTGTTGCCTGAGCTTCGTCAAATCGAACCAAGGTGCCCACCTCCTCGCCCGACACAAGGCGCATCAAGTTCCCGGGGGTGTTCATGTCAAACACGACGATGGGCAACCTGTTTTCGTTGCACAAGGTGAACGCCGTCATGTCCATGACCTGCAAACCCCGCTCGTACACTTCCGTGAAGGAGATGTGGCTGAACCGCACGGCGTCTGGGTATTTCTCGGGGTCCGCGGAGTAAATGCCGTCCACCCGGGTGCCCTTCAAAATGACCTCCGCTTCGATCTCGATGGCGCGAAGCGACGCAGCAGAATCCGTGGTGAAGAAGGGATTGCCCGTCCCGCCGCCGAAGATGACCACGCGGCCTTTCTCGAGGTGGCGGACCGCCCTGCGGCGGATGAAGGGCTCGGCAATCTGCTTGAGCTCGATGGCTGACTGCAAGCGGGTTTCGAGTCCCAGCGACTCGAGCGCACTCTGCAGCGCCATCGAATTGATGACGGTGGCCAGCATGCCCATGTAATCCCCTTGGGT
The DNA here is from genome assembly GCA_964567615.1 of uncultured Chryseobacterium sp. Taxonomy (GTDB): domain Bacteria; phylum Bacteroidota; class Bacteroidia; order Flavobacteriales_D; family Sanyastnellaceae; genus CAMCYM01. Next base: position 6,601 of record CAZMNI010000011.1, on the reverse strand, counting down.
CCGTTCCATCCCGCCTTCTGCCGCCTGCACCCCGCGGAAGATGTTGCCGCCTCCGATGACGATGGCCACTTGAACCCCGGCATGTACGACGGCTTCGATTTCACGCGCGTACTGCATCAGCCGCCCGTTGTCGATCCCAAACTGCTTTTCCCCCATCAGCGCCTCGCCGCTGAGTTTGAGGAGTACGCGCCTGTATTTCATTGTGGCGCGAATATCCGAAACTTCCCGCAACGCCCCGGCCGGGCGAAGAACTCGCGCAGCAAAAAGGGCCCCTCACGGAGCCCTTTTTCCTCAATACGGCCTGCTCACTCAGTCGAGGGCGCTCCGGCAGAAGCCAGATACCGCTGCTGCAGCGTTTGCCGACTTCACGTATTCGGCAACCGTGAGCTTGTTGTCCTTGATGAACTGCTGGTGGACCAGGGTGACTTCTTTGAACCACTTCTTGATCCGTCCATCCGCAATCTTCTCAGCCATGTCAGCGGGCTTGCCCTCCTGCATCGCGAGTTCCATGCCGATTTCCTTCTCCTTTGCAATGAGCTCAGGCGCCACGCTCGACTCATCGAGTGCAATGGGTGCCATGGCAGCCGCCTGCATGGCGACGTCACGACCTGCCTCTGCACTCAACGGTGCCGTGAAGGCCACAAGCGTTGCGAGGCGGTTGCCCGGGTGGATGTAGCCCACCACTTGGGCTCCGGAGAGGGTGGAATACGTGCCGATTTCAATCCGCTCACCGATTTTGCCCACTTCTTCCGTGATCTTCTCAGCAACGGAGATGGAGCCCCCTGGGAAGGTGCGCGCCAGCAAATCGTCTTTCGCGGTGATGCCCTCGGCAATGGCGAGGTCGAGCAAGGTTTTCGCCACGCCGACGAATGCCTCGTTCTTCGCCACAAAGTCCGTTTCGCAGTTCAGCGAAAGCAACACGCCGAACGTGCCGTCCGCGCTCACACCGGAGAGGATGGCCCCTTCTCCCGCTTCGCGGTCGCTGCGGTTCGCGGCTACCTTTTGGCCCTTTTTGCGGAGCACCTCCACAGCGAGTTCGAAATCGCCGTTCGCCTCTTGGAGGGCCTTTTTGCAATCCATCATGCCCGCGCCAGTCTGTTGGCGCAGCTTGTTAACGTCTGATGCAGTGATCGTGCTCATCGAAGTGCAGTTGGATGGGTTCGGTTCAGGCTTCTTCGCTTCCTTCGTCCTCCGCAGGAGCTTCTTCCTCGGCGACGGCAGCTTCCTCAGCTACGGCTTCAGCGACGGGAGCTTCCTCAACGGCCTCCAGTGCCGGGGCTGCTTCGACCTCTTCCACTTCAGCTTCTGCATCCGCTTCGTCGACAATCAGGCCCTTCTCCTTCTCGGCCTTCCGCTCGTTCAGACCTTCTGCGACCGCCGTGACTACCGTGTCGAGGATGGCCACGATGGAGCTGCTGGCGTCGTCGTTCGCCGGAATCGGGAAATCGACCGGACGGGGATCCGAATTCGTGTCGACCATGGCAAAGACCGGAATGCCGAGCTTCTTCGCTTCTGCCAGGGCGATGTGCTCCTTCAGCACGTCGACGATGAAGATGGCTGCTGGGATGCGGCTGAGGTCGGAGATGGATCCGAGGTTCTTTTCCAGTTTTGCACGCTGGCGGCTCACTTGCAGCCGTTCGCGCTTCGACATGGTGGCCAGGGTTCCGTCCTGCTCCATTTTGTCGATCTGGGACATCTTACGGACCGCCTTCCGGATGGTGGCGAAGTTCGTGAGCATGCCGCCCGACCAACGCTCCGTCACGTACGGCATGCCGACCGCTGCGACGCGCTGGGCGACAGCGTCTTTTGCCTGCTTCTTCGTTGCGACGAAGAGGATTTTCTTTCCGCTCTTCGCGATTTGCTTCATCGCGGCAGCCGCCTCATCGAGCTTCACCACCGTTTTGTGGAGGTCGATGATGTGGATGCCCTTCTTCTCCGCGAAGATGTACGGCGCCATGTGGGGGTTCCACTTGCGCTTGAGGTGGCCGAAGTGAACGCCGGCCTGGAGCAACTGCTCGAAATTTGTACGTGCCATGGTTGTTTACGTTCCTGGTGTGATGCAATCCGCCGGTAGCCAAACCGGAGCTTGAGTCCTGCGGATTTGGATGCTAAACGCCTGTATGTCGCAGGGCCGGACCGATGTCCAGCCCTTGAAAATCAACGCTTCGAGAACTGCGAACGCTTCCGGGCCTTCTTCAGACCGAACTTCTTGCGCTCGACCATCCGCGGATCCCGCGTGGTCAGTCCTTCTTGCTTCAGGATGGGCTTCCACTCCGGATTGATTTCCACCAGCGCCTTCGCGATGGCCAACCGGACCGCTTCAGCTTGGCCGGTGATGCCGCCGCCGTCGACGTTGATGTTCAGGTCGTACTGGCCGACGGTTTCCGTCAACTGGAACGGCTGTTGCACCTTGTACTTCAGCACGTCCGTGGTGAAGTAGGTGTCGATGTCCCGCTTGTTCACGGTCACCTTGCCGCTGCCCGGCTTCATGTAAAGGCGGGCGACTGCAGTCTTGCGGCGTCCGGAGGTGTTGATCATTTCCATGTCGGAGACGGAAGTCAGAAGGTGGTCGGGATGGGTTGCTGTGCGGCGTGCTTGTGCTCCGGACCTGCATAGACGTGCAGGTTGCGGAACACTTCACGGCCGAGGCTGTTTTTCGGCAACATGCCGCGCACCGCTTCTTCCACGAGGGCGAAGGGCTTCTTTGCGAGCAGTTCGCGGGCGGTACGGGTACGCTGGCCGCCCGGGTAGCCCGTGTAGCGGATGTACTCCTTCTCGTCCCACTTGTTGCCGGTCAGGACGACCTTGTCGGCGTTGATGACCACCACATAGTCCCCACAGTCCGCGTGCGGAGTGAAGTTCGTCTTGTGCTTGCCGCGCAGGCGCTTCGCCACTTCTGAAGCCAAACGGCCCAGGGTCTGGCCCTCTGCATTTACCAGCAACCACTGCTTTCCGGCGTTCTCTTTGTTCGCCGAGATGGTCTTGTAGGTCAACGTGTCCACAGTCGTACAGATGATATCTCCCCGAAAATTCGGGGTGCGAAGATAGGGCGGCTTGTTCACAACCCCAACTTCTCTGTGAACAAAAAAACGCACTTACTGCGTACTCCCCGCAGGCGGTCGCCATCCGGCCGGTAGCCACTGCCCATTTCCCGCCGCATCGAAGCCCTCGGGCAGCCCGTCCGGATTCGCCCGCAACACCCACGAACGCACCCCGCCGTCCGGATGGGCCAAATGCAGGGCATCCCCCTCCGCCGACAGCCCCGATGCAAAGCCGCCGGCTCCGCCCCGGTACCCCAACCAGGAGCCGCCCGCCGGCAGGGCCACCGCCCCGAAGGTCAAATCACTGAACTCCAGCGTGTCATCGAGCCGAATGCCTTCCAGCGTGCACGCCGTCGCGCCGACATTCCGCAGCAGCACCCAATCCACCGGCACCCCTTCCGTGTGCACCGCCTCGAGGCGAAGCACGTCCAGCCCGCAGCGATTCGTTGCAGGTGCCACGTTTGGGGCGGGCGACCCGTCCGCGCCGAACACGGCTGCAGCAGGCGCCGCCGGCACCTCCGCAGGTGCGGGCGCGACGGGCTGTTTCCGCCCGGGAAGCGCAAGTTGCAGGGCGAGCAGCAGCGTATGGGCCGTGAGCGGGTCGGGGTTGCGCAGGGTGTACTCGATTTGGTAAGCAACGGTGAGCCCCCTTCCTCCGGGCAATTCGAGGTCCGCCCCCGCGCGAGCGCGCAGGTCGGTCGGGGTCCAAACCACCGCCCCGGGAGCCGCCGCGACGGGACGGAAAAAGAACTCCGCCGAAGCGCCGGGCCGGAGTCCGCGGCGCCCACGGGCCAAGTCCGCGCTGAGGCGAAACCGGGCGGCCTCGCGGGCTTGGTCCGCCGCGGCGCCGTCCCACCAGGAGGCGACGCCTGCCGAGCGTTGGTACCCCGCACGCAGACCGATCCGCGCGCCGCCGGGAAGCGGGAAGGTCGTCGAGGCCCGGAAGGAGCCGCGGGTCGAAAACCGGTCATCGCCCGGCGATGCGTCGAGGCGCAGCCCCGCCGCTAGGTCCACGTGCGGTCCTTTCCACTTGAGGGTCGCCTCGGTGAGCAAGGCCTCTAGCTCCGTGGCGCGGGACTCCGTCCGGGCCTCCAGCCCCAGCCCCGCATCCCACTGCGGCGCAAGCGCACTGCTGAGGTTGATCGACGTCCAGGTGCCCGCGTCCCACGTTTGGCCGAAGGCCGAAAAACCTCCTGCAACGAGCGCAAATGCCCACGCTGCGGCCCTCCTCACCATTCGTCGTACACGCGGATCTCACCGGCATCCACCTCCGAACCGTGCTTTGCAATCTCCACGGTGCGCATCACCGCCACGTCCGGCTGCTGCGCGCCCCCGACCGTGTCCCCGCTGTACACATAGAGCGTGTAAGTCCCCGGCCGCAATCCTTCGAAGGCAAACTGTCCCTCGGGGTTCGTCCACACCCGGTCGTCCGGCCCCACCCGGTCGCCGTAGGTGATGAACACGTCGTAATCCGCTCCCGGCACCACGTCCACCGCACTCGCAGGATTCGTCAGCACCACCCGGCGTTCGACCTCCACACTCCCCACAATCCGCGCAGTACCTCCTTCGCCCGGGGTAGGGCCACATCCCCATGCGCATGCGACCACGAGGACCGCGATGCCTGACCAAAGCGTGTGTTGCTGCATGCCACGAATGTAGGCAGCGCCGTACCTTCGACCACGTGACCCCAGTCCCGCACGAAGACCACGCGCCCATGCAACATACCGGCCTCGGTGAGGGCCGCATCGAGGTCATTTGCGGGCCGATGTTCTCGGGCAAGACGGAAGAGTTGTTGCGCCGGGTCCGCCGGGCGCGCATCGCCCACCAGCCCACGCTCATCTTCAAACATGCGGTCGATGTGCGGTACAACGCCGATGCGGTCACTTCACACGATGCAAACGCTTTGCCTTCCGTGGCGGTGGAATCCAGCGCCGCGTTGCGTGCGCATCTGGCAAACCTCCCGACGCCCGTCACGGTGGTAGCCATCGACGAGGTGCAGTTCTTCGACCAGGACCTGCCTGCACTCTGTGCGGAACTCGCCGACAGCGGCATCCGCGTGATTGCAGCGGGGTTGGACCTCGATTTTGCGGGTCGCCCGTTCGGCTGCATGCCCGAGCTGCTCGCCCGGGCGGAGGAGGTGACCAAACTCCACGCCGTCTGCGTGGAGACGGGCCGCCCCGCCCACTTCTCCCACCGCATCGCCGGCGGGGACGACACGGTCGAGATCGGCGAAAAGGACCGGTACATCCCCCTCACGCGCCAGGCCTTTGTCGAAGCACGCCGCCGCGCCGCGCGTACCAGCGGCGGTGAGCGATGAGTCCTGAAGTTTGGCGGCAGTGGGCCGCAGCGGCCGCTGGACGCCTCGACGGCCCTGCACCTGCAGACGATGCCACGCCGCTGGAGTTGGTGTTCGATACGCGTGCCCTTCCGCTTACGGCGGCACCAGGGGTGTTCCTGGCGGTGCGCGGCGTTTGGCACGACGGACACGACCACCTCGCCGCAGCCCACGCCGCGGGCATCCGCCGCTTCATCGTCGCCCGGGACCCTGGACCCGCCGTGCTGCCCGATTCCGACGTCGTCACAAGCCCCGACCCCGTAGCCGCGGCCCAACACGCCGCCCACACCTGGCGCGTGGCCGCCGGGGTTCCCGTGCTCGCCCTGACCGGCAGCAACGGCAAAACCGTGGTCAAGGAATGGCTCGCCCACCTCCTCGGCCCCGGTGTCCACCGCAGCCCCCGCAGCTTCAACAGCCAAATCGGGGTCCCGGTCGCCCTCTTCGGCATCCGCCCCACCCACCGCGTCGCCCTCATCGAAGCCGGCATCTCCCATCCCGGCGAAATGGCCCGCCTGGCCGACTGCATCCGCCCCGACTTCGGCTGCCTCACCCACCTCGGCGACGCCCACCTCGAACATTTCGACAGTCCGGCCCACCTCCACATGGAGAAGGCCCTGCTCTTCCACGGCTGCCAGCAGGTCGTGCTCCCGGGCGATTTAGACGAGGGGCGGGCGCTCCTCGCTGCCCGTGGCACCTCGCTCCTCACGTGGGGACCGGCCGGATCGGGATCGGCGCTCGAAGTCACCACGCACCCCTTGCCGGACGGCACGACGGCGCTCCAATTGGCCTGGAACGGGTCCACGGCAGCGGCCGCCCTGACCATCCCCGGTGAACTCGCCGTGCGCAACGCATTGACCGCGGCCCTCTGTGCCCTTTTCCTCGGCGAACCGTTAGAGGCCGTCGCCGCACGCATGGCCGGCCTGACGCCAGTGGACCTCCGGATGCAACGCCTGCGCACGCCCGGCGGCACGTGGGTCATCTCCGATGCCTACACAAACGACCGGAGTGCCTTGGAATGGGCCCTGAACGACCTCAAGCTCCTTCCCGGCAACGCCCCGCGGGCCGCCATCCTCGGCCCCCTGCCCGGCCTCACCCCCGCCGAATCGAACGAACGCCTTTGCGCCCTTGCCGCCGCGGCCGGCCTCTCCCGCCTGTGGCTCATCTCCCCCGCCCCCAACCCCAACCCCAACCCCAACCCCAACCTCAACCCCAACCCCAACCCCAA
>CAZMNI010000010.1:17019-21704 GCA_964567615.1 uncultured Chryseobacterium sp. | reverse complement strand
TGTGCACGATGGCGCCCATGGGCGAGCCGCTGTGCCAAATGCCCTCCAACCGGTGCCCGCGGGTGCGGACGATGACTGGGGATTTTTGGCCGCCCGCACTGCGGTAGCGGACCGTGGCGAGATCGTCCCGCAAAATCTGCAGCGCGTAGTAGAGGTAGTCCAGGTATTGGATCTCAGCGATGGGGCGCAACCCGCGCATGGCCAACCCGATGCCCTGCCCGAGGATGGTCAGCTCGCGGATGCCCGTGTCGCTCACACGCACCTCCCCGAACCGCTCCTGCATGCCTTCCATCACTTGGTTCACCCCCCCGATTTTGCCCGTGTCCTCCCCGAAGGTGAGCACTTCGGGCCGCCGCGCAAAGACCTCCTGAAAATTCCGGTTGAGCACCTGGCGCCCGTCCACGAGCGGTGCATCCGCCTCGTACCGCACCGGCACCGGCGCCACCCGCAATGCAGAATCCGCGCCTTCGCTGTACAGGTGGGCGCTGTACCGCACGGCGTTCTCCGCGTGGCGGCGCTCCACCCACGCAGCCACCGCCGCCCGTCCCAAACTCCCCTCCCCGGCCGTGGCATGCAGCACGGCCCGAGCCGCCGCAAACACCTCGGCACGTCCCGGCGTCTGCAGCCGCGCGCACGCCTCCGCCTCTTCGCCCCTCCCCCAGCTGCGCAGCAACTCCACGAGCTCGGTCCGCTCCGCCTCGATGGGCGCGCGGTAGGCCTCCCACGCCTCCCGGGCCGCAGTCCGGACAGCGGACTTTGCGTCCTCCTTGATTGCGGCCAACTCGTCCTGTGAGGCGGCCCCTTCCAGCACGATGAACCGCTCAAACTGCGCGATGCAGTCGAATTCCTTCGCCCACTCGAGCTGCTCCGGGGTCTTGTACCGCTCGTGCGAGCCGGAGGTGCTGTGGCCTTGGGGCTGGGTGACTTCTTCGACGTGGACCAGAACGGGCACGTGTTCTGCGCGGCACCGGGCCGCCGCTTCTTCGTACGTCGCCACGAGGGCCGGGTAGTCCCAGCCGCGCACCGTGTAGATGTACATCCCGTTCGTGCCCTCTTCGATGCGGAGGCCGGACAGGGCTTCGGAGATCGATTCTTTCGTGGTTTGGTAGCGCTTCGGGACGCTGATGCCGTAGCCGTCGTCCCAAACGCTCATCAACAGCGGCACCTGCAGCACGCACGCTGCATTCATCGTCTCCCAGAAAGCGCCTTCGCTCGTACTGGCATCGCCGATCGTGCCGAAGGCGATTTCATCGCCGCCCTGCGTGAAGGTGGGCATGGCCGCAGCCAGCTCTGGCAGTGAGCGGTACACCTTCGAGGCCTGCGCGAGTCCGAGGAGGCGCGGCATTTGGCCCGCCGTAGGCGAGATGTCGGCAGAACTGTTGAAGCCGGCACGCTGGTCCAGCCAGCCGCCGTCGGCGTCGATGAACCGCGTCGCGAAGTGCCCGCTCATTTGGCGGCCGCCGGACGTCGGCTCGCGCTCCACGTCTGCGTCGGCGTACAGCGAAGCGAAGTAGCCGGGGAGATCGATCAGGCCGAGGGCGAGCATGAGCGTTTGGTCGCGGTAGTACCCCGACCGCCAGTCGCCCGGCCGCGCCACGCGGGCCAAAGCGAGCTGGGCGAGCTCCTTCCCGTCACCGAAGATGCCGAATTTGGCCTTGCCGCCTAACACCTCCTTGCGCCCGAGGAGCGAGGCCTCGCGGCTCAGGCACGCCAGCCGAAAGTCCTGCAGGAGCTGCCCGCGAAACGTCGCGATGTCCTCGGTGACCAGCGGAGAAGTTGCTTCGCTTTTCATCGCAGCGAAGGTACGACGGGTGCGCCTGCAAAGGCCACCGCAATCGCTGCCGCGACGGAAGCGTTGTGCACAACCAGGGCGCGGTTCGCTGCCAAACTCTCGCCGCCCGTGCGCCCGGCGATTTCCCGCAACAAATACGGCGTCAAGTCCTTGCCCCCGACTCCTTCCCGCCTTGCCGCCTCGAGCGCCGCCTCGGTCGCCGCCTGCACCGCCTCGGAATCGGCCTCGGCCTCCACCGGCACCGGCACCGCCACGAGCATCCCCCCCCGCAGCCCCACCTCGGTCGCCGCCCGCATCATCGCCGCCACCTCCTCCGCCCCGTCCGCCCGGTGCACCAACTTCAGCCCGCTGCTCCGCACAAAAAACGCCGGAAACTCGTCCGTGCCCCACCCCACCACCGGCACCCCGGCGGTTTCAAGCGCCTCGAGCGTCTTCGGCAGGTCGAGGATGGACTTCGCTCCGGCACTCACCACCGCCACATCGGAGCATGCGATTTCCGGCAAATCTGCCGACACATCCCACGTCTCGGCCACGCCCCGGTGGACGCCGCCGATGCCGCCCGTCGCGAACACCCGGATGCCCGCCCGCTGCGCGCCGAACACCGTGCCGCTCACCGTTGTGGCCCCGTCTCCGCCCCGCGCGAGGACGGCGGGCAAATCCCTCCGGCTGACCTTCGCCACCCCCGGGCCGCAGGCGAGCCGCTCGAGCTCCGCCTCCGTACACCCCACCGTGAGCACCCCGTCCAGCACCGCCACCACCGCCGGCACCGCACCGCCCGCCCTCACCGCCTCCTGCACGTCGTGTGCGCAGGCGAGGTTGTCGGGCCACGGCATGCCGTGGGCTACAATGGTCGACTCCAACGCCACCACAGGGCCGCCGGCCGCAAGGACCGCAGCCACTTCCGGCGCGATGCGAAAGCGCGGTGCCGTCATGCGAGGTGCTCCGGCTCGTTGCGCACTGGGTTTGCCCGCACGATCGCGGCCCAAACGCGGTCCTTCAGCGCATCCACACCTTCTCCGGTTGCACTCGAAAAGAAATGGTGCTCCAGCGGAGCGAGTTCTGCAGACATCGCCGCGCGCAGCTCCGCATCTGCGAGGTCCGCTTTCGAAACGGCCAGAATCCGCTCCTTGCTCAGCAGTTCAGGGTTGAAGCGCTCGAGTTCCGTCAGCAAAGTGCGGTAGTCGGCTGCGATGTCGTTGCTATCTGCCGGCACGAGGAAGAGCAGGACCGGGTTGCGCTCGATGTGGCGCAAAAACCGCAGTCCGAGGCCTTTGCCTTCCGATGCGCCCTCGATGATGCCAGGAATGTCCGCCATGACGAACGAGCGGCCGCCGCGGTAGGCCACCATCCCGAGGTTTGGGCGCAACGTCGTGAAGGGGTAGTCGGCAATTTCTGGGCGGGCCGCGCTGACCACCGAGAGCAGGGTGGACTTGCCGGCATTTGGGAAGCCGACGAGCCCGACGTCTGCTAACAGCTTGAGCTCGAAAATTTTCCACTCCTCGAGGCCCGGTTCACCGGGTTGGGCGAAGCGCGGCGTCTGGTGCGTGGCGGACTTGAAGTGGTCGTTGCCGAGACCGCCGCGCCCGCCGGGCGTGACGATGAACTCTTGGCCATTTTCCGTGACTTCGCACTGGACTTCCCCGGTTTCTGCGTCGCGGATGACGGTGCCGAGCGGGACGTCGAGGTATTCGTCTTTGCCGTTCGCACCGTGCATGAGCTGGCCGCGGCCGCATTCGCCGGGCTCGGCGATGACGTGCTTCCGGTACTTCAGGTGGAGCAGGGTCCACACATCGTTCGAGCCGCGCACAATGACGTGCCCGCCCCGCCCGCCGTCCCCCCCGTCGGGCCCGCCCTTTGCCGTGACCTTCGACCGGTGGAAGTGCGCAGAACCCGGGCCGCCCTTGCCGGAGCGGCAGCAGATTTTAACGTAGTCGACGAAATTTTCTGAGGCCATCCGATTCAGGCCCCGCGGGCGATGTCGATGGCCGTACGCAGGCGCTCTGTGACGTCTTCCAAGGAGCCGACACCGTCGACGGCAGCGTACTTCGTTTGGGCCGCGTAGTGGCCTGCAACGGGTGCGGTTTCTGCCTTGTAGACCGCAATGCGGCGCTCCACCACCGCCGGGTCCGCATCGTCCGCGCGGCCGCTCGTTTCCCCCCGCTTCAGAAGCCGCTCCCGCAGCTCTTCGTCCGGGACTTCCAGCGCCACCATCGCCGTCACCGGCATGCCCTTGCCGCCGAGGAAGCGGTCGAGGGCCTCCGCCTGCGCCGCCGTGCGCGGGAAACCGTCGAAAATGAACCCTGCAGCATCCGGATGGGCATCCACTTCGGCCTCGAGCATGCGGATGGTGACATCGTCCGGAACGAGGGCTCCTGCATTCATGAAGCTCTGCGCCAGTTGCCCCAGTTCCGTTCCGCCGCGGATGTTCGCACGGAAAATGTCACCGGTGCTCAAGTGCACCAGCCCGTAATGGTCCACGAGGAAGGCACTCTGGGTGCCTTTTCCTGCCCCCGGAGGGCCAAACAAGACAAGATTCAGCATGGCGTCAGCGTCAAGGGGCAAAGGTACGCGTTGCCTACCTTCGCGGCATGACCTACGACGTACTCGTACTCGGCAGCGGCCCCGGTGGCTATGTGACTGCGATCCGTGCCAGCCAACTCGGCCTGAAGACGGCCGTCATTGAACGCGAAGCCCTCGGGGGCATCTGCCTCAACTGGGGCTGCATCCCCACGAAGGCGCTGCTGAAAAGCGCGAACGTGTTTGAATACATCTCCCACGCGGCGGACTACGGCATTTCCGTAGGCAGTCCGGAAGCGGACTTCTCCGGCATGGTCAAGCGGAGCCGCGGGGTCGCCGACGGCATGTCGAAGGGGGTGCAGTTCCTCATGAAGAA
>CAZMNI010000010.1:14666-17009 GCA_964567615.1 uncultured Chryseobacterium sp. | reverse complement strand
AAGATCGATGTGATCATGGGCGAAGGCACCCTGTTGCCCGGCCGCAAAGTGTCTGTGCGTGCTGCCGACGGAACGGTCACCGAGGTCGCTGCAAACCACATCATCGTCGCAACCGGCGCCCGCAGCCGTGTGCTTCCCACCCTCCCGCAAGACGGCAAGCGCATCATCGGCTACCGCGAAGCCATGACGCTGGCGAAGCAGCCGAAGCGGCTCGTCGTTGTGGGCAGCGGTGCCATCGGAGTCGAGTTTGCCTATTTCTACAACGCCATCGGGACGAAGGTCACGGTCGTGGAGTACCTCGACCGCATCGTCCCCGTGGAGGACGCCGACGTCAGTGCCCAACTCGAAAAGAGCTTCAAGAAATCCGGCATCGACGTCATGACGTCCGCCGAAGTCACCTCCGTGGACACCTCGGGCAAGGACTGCACCGTGCACGTGCGCACCGCGAAGGGCGATGTCAAAATCGACTGCGACGTGGTCCTGAGCGCTGCTGGCGTCGTGGCGAACATCGAAGGCATCGGGCTCGAGTCGGTCGGCATCGCTACGGACAAAGGCAAGATCATCGTCGACCCCTTCTATGCCACGAACATCCCGGGCTACTACGCCATCGGCGACTGCGTTCCGGGGCCCGCCCTCGCCCACGTCGCATCGGCCGAAGGCATCATCTGCGTGGAGAAGATCGCGGGGCACCACCCCGAGCCACTCGATTACGGCAACATCCCCGGCTGCACCTACTGCTTCCCGGAAGTGGCGAGCGTAGGCATGACGGAGGCCGCTGCAAAAGCCGCTGGCCACGAAATCAAGGTGGGCAAGTTCCCCTTCTCGGCGTCGGGCAAGGCAAGTGCCGCAGGCCACAAAGACGGCTTTGTGAAGCTCATCTTCGACGCGAAATACGGCGAATTGCTCGGCGGCCACATGATCGGGGCGAATGTGACCGAGATGGTGGCCGAGCTGGTGGCCGTCCGCAAATTAGAAACCACCGGCCACGAACTCATCAAGACCGTTCACCCGCACCCCACGTTGAGCGAAGCCGTGATGGAGGCCGCTGCGGCGGCGTACGGCGAAGTCATTCACCTGTGATGTGGCGGTGGCTGTGGGCGGTTTGGGCCGTTGCAGCCGCCCTGCCGGCTGCAGGCCAAACCTATGAGCTCATCGGGCAACGCTCCCTGAACCAAGTCATTAACCTGGCCAACTCGTTCGGGGTCCCCGCGGCCCTGTACACGCCGGTGACGGGAGTTCGCGCCTACCGCATGACCTACCAGGTGCCCTTCCTCGGCAACCTCATCACGGTCAGCGGCGCAGTGTTCGAACCGAAGGACCTCGACCCGGCCTGCGTGCTGCCGGTCCATGTCTACATGCACGGGACGGTATTCGAACGGGACGATGTTCCAAGCTTCCTGAATTACGAGGGCCAACTCGGCTACCTCCTGGCCGGCATCGGCCACACGGTCCTCATGCCCGACTACGTGGGCCTCGGCGTGGACAACCTCCACCTGCATCCCTACGTGCACGCGGAAAGCGAAGCCGCAGCCGGCGCCCACATGCTCTCCGCCCTGCACGCCGCGCCCAACCCCAGCGGCAACCTGCACGACCCCGGCACGCTCTTCCTCTCTGGCTATTCGCAAGGCGGCCACGCAGCCATGGCCCTCCACCGCGAGCTCCAAACGCACTGGCCCCAGTTCCCCGTCACGGCTTCCGCCCCCCTGTCCGGCCCCTATGACATCTCTGGCACACAGTTCCCGCTGACGTTCACAAACCCATCCTATTCGAACCCGTCCTACCTCGCCTACGTGGCCCTCGCGTGGCAGCAAGTCTATGGCAACCTCTACACGGACCTGTCCGAGGTCTTTGCAGAACCCTATGCTTCCGCCCTTCCTGGCCTGTTCGATGGGGCCACCTCGGGCAACGCCATCAACAACGCGCTTCCGCCTACCCTCGGTGAGCTGATGGCCCCCGGCGCCCTCGACGCACTTTTTGCAGACGGCAGTCCGTTTCTCACGGCCGCGCAAGACAACGATGTGTACGCGTGGGTGCCCGAAGCGCCGATGCAGCTCTACTACTGCACGCTTGACGAGCAGGTGTTTTACCAAAACGCAGAAGTCGCCCTCGCGCACATGGAATCCGCCGGCGCACCAGACGTCAGCGCCACAAACGGCGGCCCCCTCGATCACAGCGACTGTGCTGGCCTTGCCATCTTCGGTGCCGCACTTTGGTTCAGCGGCATCGCCCCTGCCTGCACCTTCGGCACGGACGTCGCCACCGCCTCCCCCGCCCCCTCTCCACCGTCCATCCCTTCGCCCGTCCGCGGTCCCTTCCCCTTGCCCGGCGCCCCCGACGCGGCGG
>CAZMNI010000010.1:0-14566 GCA_964567615.1 uncultured Chryseobacterium sp. | reverse complement strand
TCGACGCGAAGCGTCGCCTATTCCTTATTTCCTGACCGTGACGTGGAGGCAGACGCCTTCGGGGATGACGAGGATGCGGCGGTCTTTTTGGAGCCGGTCGAGGACGTCGATGAGGGCTTGGGTGGGGGCGGAACAGTCGGCGGCGTTGCTGGGGCGGTCCATGAAGGCCAAATCGAAGGATGCCCCGTAGCTGTGCGTCGAAACCCCGTCGATGGCATTGTAATTCTTGCGTTCGAGTCCGGTTTGTTGGGCGTCTGTTCGGGTGAGGGAAGTGACGCGGATGCGGGTGCCTTCGTTCGGGGTGCCCTTCAGGCTGGCAGCGAACGCTGCGCCGATCTCTTGGAGGACGTCGCGGGCGGCGGGGACGAGCAGCGGGTGGCTGTCCGAGAGGTCGGCAATGTCGTAGCCCGGTCCGTCGGCCACCGGGACGAGCTTGCCCCGGCGCTGCCCGCGTTCAGCATCGCGGTCGTGGCGGATGAAGAAGCTGTTCGGGAGAGCCCTGGCCGCCTCGCGGTGCGCCGTGTACGGATTTTTATCGACCGGAATCGTCGAACGGTTGCAAGCACAGGGCTTGATTTCGTCCGATGGCCCGGTCGGTTCCGGTGCTGACTGGGTTTCCGGTGCAGAGGCGGCAGGAAGCGCGCGGACCACGATGCGCGGCTCTTCCGCGGGGATGATCCACGCGACGAGGGCAAACGCCACAGACAGCAAGGTGCCCGCCACCAATCCAATCCGGTCCCACCGGTACTTGCTTCTCCGCACACGTGCCATGAAGTGCAAGAACGCCACACGCAGGAGTGGTTTGACCCTATTTGGTTCGCATTTGTCCACGAAATGGGTGTGAAAAACCGAAACAACTGCGCGCATTACCTTCGGCCACATGATCGGAATCGGTGCAAAAGTGGTGCACCCCTCCCATGGGGAAGGGGTCATCTTCGGTGTGGAAGGTGGATTTTGGCGCGTGTATTTCCGCGACAAGGGGGAAAAGGAGATTGACAAGGGTTACGCCGGATTCCAGGTGCTCGAGCCGTCTACCCTCGACACGCCCGCCCCAGAACTCGGCGACATCATCGAAGCCGTGGAGCACGTGTTCGAGGAGTACGTCCACAAACTGCGCAGCGAAAACGAGCCCGACCCGGTGGCCCTCGGCGACCGATGGGAAGGCGGCATGCTCCTGCTGCAGCCGGAAGACAGCGACCTGAAGCCGAAGGAAGTGCCCATTGAGGCGTTCTTCCACAAGATCGTCATGGTGCGCGACCGGCTGCGGGTGCTCGAACAGAAGATCAACGCGCACGAAAAGATGACAGACGCCGAGAAAGTCGAGTTGCAGCAGTACATCACACGGATTTACGGCTCCCTGACGACGTTCAACGTGCTGTTCAAGTACAAGGACGACTACTTCGTCGGCGACAAAAAAGACGCGTGATGGTGTACCGCGTGCTCAGCGCCTTGAACCGTGTGCTGCTGCCGCGGTTGTCCAAACGGGCGGACCTCTCGAAGTTGTCGCCGTTGGACAAGGCCATCGTGGGGTGGCGGATGTGGGTGACGTACCGGCGGTTGGATGCGGACAACCGGGCGCGGCGATGAGCCGTTGGCGGGACATCCTCGGCCCGGGCATTTTGTTCGCTTCGGCTGCCATCGGCGTCAGCCACCTCGTCCAATCCACTCGGGCGGGCGCCCTGTACGGCTTCGGGATGGTGTGGGCAGTGGTGGCTGCGAATGTGGCGAAGTACCCTTTTTTTGAGTTTGGGTCGCGGTATGCAGCGGCGACGGGGACGTCGCTGATCGACGGGTACCGCGCCATGGGCAAGTGGGCAGCGTGGTCCTACCTCGTGCTCACGGCCGCCACGTGCTTCATCGTGCTCGCCGCTGTGGGGCTCGTGACCGCTGGGTTCCTCGATCACATGCTCGGCACCGGGTCGCCCACGGTGGTGGCGGCCGTGTTGCTCGCGGGATCGGCCGTGTTGCTCGGGGCCGGCGCATTCAAGGCGCTGGACACGGCGACAAAGGTGATTTCCGTCGTGCTGTTTGTCAGCACCTTGGCAGCGTTCGGGGCGGCGTGGGCAGAGGTGCCTTTTTCAGCTGTCCCAGCGGCGCCGGCCGTGGCGTACCGGCCGTGGTCTGGGGAAGATTTGGCGTTTGTAATCGCACTGATGGGGTGGATGCCGACTGCGGTGGATTTGGCAAGCTGGAACAGCTTGTGGACCCTCGAACGCGCACGCACCACCGGCTACACGCCCACATTGCGAGAAACCTTGCTCGAATTCAACGCCGGCTACCTCGTTTCTGCCTTGCTCGCCTTCGCCTTTCTCGCGATGGGGGCGTTGCTGTTGTATGCGCCCGGACGTGAATTGCCGGCGGCCCCCGCAGCGTTTGCGGGCGGGCTTGTCGACTTGTACACCTCGGTCCTCGGTGGTTGGAGCCGGTGGATCATCGGCGCTGCCGCTGCTTCGGCCATGCTCGGAACCACCATCGCCGTCCTCGACGGCTATTCCCGCTCGATGGCACACTCGGTGGCAACGGTGCGCGGGGCCACCGCCTCCGACGGACACGTCCGCATCGCCCTCGCATTCACCGCCTTGCTCGCACTGCTCCTCATCGTCGCCTTCCCGTCAGACCTCCGCGTACTCGTCGACTTCGCAACGACCGTGAGCTTCGTCATCGCGCCAGTGATCGGCACCGCGAACCTGTACCTCGTGCTGCGGCCCGGCTTTCCGCGGGACGCCCGCCCTCCGGGCTGGATGCTGCTACTCGCCTTCGCTGGACTCGTCTTCCTGAGTGTCTTCGCGGTCCTTCGCCTTACCGAGTGAGGGTGACGGTCCCTGTCACCAGTTTGCGCTCGCGCGTGGCCAAACTCACGGTCTCGATGCGGTAGAAGTAGGTGTCGTTCGGGGCAAAGTGGGTACCGCCTTGCACATTGCCCACCCACGGCTCGTCCATCGACCGTGAATTGTACACCACGTCGCCCCACCGGTTGAAGACCCAAACCTCGAAATCCGATGCGTCGACGTCGATGCCTTGGATGAACCACGCATCGTTCAAGCCGTCCATGTCGGGCGTAAATGACGTGGGGATAAAGAGCACAAACGACTCCTGCACCATGACCGCTTGGACAAGCGAATCCCGGCAACCGCCTTCGTCCACCACGACGAGTTCGATCATGTACTCCCCTGCCGTCGCCGGCGGGAACGTGAACACGGGATCGGTCTCATTTGAGGTGCCTTGGCCGCCGAAGTCCCATGCATAGGCCACGGCCCGCTGGCTGTAATTCGTGAATTCAAAGCGCGTCTCCGGCAAAGCCGTTACCCAAGGCGAAGCTGCGAATGCGGCGACCGGTGGAATCCGCGTGGTGACTGCCGCGGGCATATCGTACGTGTAGGTGCACCCTTCGACCGAGACGAGTGTAAGCCCGAGGTCCCAAACCCCCGGCGACACATAGGTGTGGCTCGCCGTGCCGACCGAAGAGGAAGCGCCGCCATCGCCGAACGTCCACTGGGCCGCCGCGATCCGCGCGAGGTCTTCCTCAAGCCCGGTCAATTCAATCCCAAACGGGGTGCAGCCCTGCACCGTATCCAGGGAGAACTCCGCAGTCAAATCCTCGGGAACCACGACTTCGATGCACGCGCTGACGGCCGGTGTTTCGCAGGCATCGGTCAGGGTGATGCAGTAGGTGGCGGTGAGGTCGGGGGAGACGGTTTGGTCCGCCACCCCTTGCTGAAATCCGCCCGAAGGCGGACCGGTCCACGCGTAGCTGTACGGCGGCAACCCTCCCGTTGCGGTGCTTACGCCGATTTCGATGCTTTCCTCTGGGCAAATCACGCCCCCGATGGTGGGCACGAGTTCGAGCGGGTCGAGCACATCGATCGCAATGGCCTCGGTGGCAGTGGCGCAACCGTCGTCCCACGTCGCATACACCCCGTACGTTTCGTCGGATCCGGGACCTACGGTGATACTTGAAGTGGTCGCCCCTGTGCTCCAGTGCCACTGCAAGTTCGGGTCAGCGAAGGCAGCAGTTGCGGTGAGCGTCGCGGTGCCGTCGATGCAAACGGTGGTGTCTGCAGAAGCGGTGATGGTGAGCATCGGCGGGACTGCCAGCGTGAAGGACTCGTCCGCGAGACAGATGTCGTCCTCCACCTCCAGCACGTAGGTGCCCGGTGCCAGCCCGCCCAAAGTTGTGCTTCCGCCGGTATTCAACGCGCTGGCTACCACGACACCGTTCAGCACCGCCCGCACCATCCACGGCCCGGAGGTGCCGTTCGGGACCACCTCTACCGTCACGGCGCCGTCGTTCATGAAGCACCCCGGCTCGGTCAGGCTGTGGGTGAAGTTGAACGAGGGGCTGACCGTCACTTGGTCTGTCATGGAACAGAAAGGGAAGTTTGCGAGCGCTGCAGTCAGCGTGTAGGTGGTGGGCTCGGTTACGTTTACGACCGGATTCGGGACCGTCGTGGATCCGAGTCCCGCAGACGGCGACCACGACCAAGTCACCCCCCCTGCATTCGTGCAACCGACGGCATACTCCCACGGTTCAAGTGCCCCGCTGGCGCATGAAACACTGAAGTCGGAGGCGATTTGAAGGGTCAAGCAGCCCCCCGGATTGTTCGCGATGTAGGTTTGGCCCGCAAGGGCCCCGTAGACCGGGCCCGCGAGCAGCGGAGCAGTGGCATCGGGTCCGTCATAGACGTACATCTCATCGAAAAAATTCTCGTTGAATCCCCCCGAAAAACTGACCGTCATGTACGTGCCATCGCCGGGCGTGTCTGGACAGTAGGTGAACGACGTCACCTCGTTTTCCCCGTAGCAGTAGGTGTAATTGCCCGCATCGTCCGAGCAGGTCGCAGGCGGCAGACCGAGGATGGTACCTCCGAGTGTGGCATCGCCGCAGGCAATCAGGTCCGGACCTGCAGTGGCCGCTGGGGGAAGCAGGATGGTGA
This sequence comes from uncultured Chryseobacterium sp., assembly GCA_964567615.1. Lineage (GTDB taxonomy): Bacteria > Bacteroidota > Bacteroidia > Flavobacteriales_D > Sanyastnellaceae > CAMCYM01. Next base: position 9,632 of record CAZMNI010000010.1, on the reverse strand, counting down.
TGTCGAAATCTGCGGCGGCGGTCGGCAGCGCACAGGTATCCCCCACCACCAGCTCACAGGTGTAAGAGGCCGAAGGTGTCACAGAAAGGGTTTCCCCGCTCGAGCCGTTGCACCAGCTGTAGGTGTAGAATCCGTAGCCCCCGGAGACTACGGGCTCCACCGTGACCGAACCGCCGGGACACAGCAGCAATTCCGCCGGTTCCACCACCAGCGGCGGCGGGTTGTCAGCCAGGTTGAACTCGAAGAAGGTGGTCAACCCGGCTCCGTTGCACGCTGCGACGTTGAGGATTTCCATCACCACGAGTTCTGCACCTTCATTCAGTCCATCTTGAAAAGCTTGCAGATTGAACTCCTGCGTGTACACCCCCGGCGGGAAGAAGACGGTATCGGGAAGCAGGGAAAAATCGATGCCATTGAGGCCTACGCTCCCATCGTAGCTGATGACCACGTATTCCTGCACTTCGATGATGGTCTCCTGCGGGCGGGTGAAGGTGAGGGTGGCCGAGCCGCACCCTTCGTGCAAGGTATTGCCTTCGACGCCGCCGACATCGATGACGAGGTCCACGTCGACCACCGCATTCGATTGGAAGCTGCCTTCCTCGAGCACGACGATGGACTCGAGGGCCGTGTCAGAACCGTCGGCAATCACGAGCCGGATGTGGTAGGTCTCGCCGCATTCCACCGGCCATTCCGCGGTGAAGGGCACCGTGTACCCGTTGAGGCAGGCGCCCGATGCACCGCCAGGATTGTTGATGTAGTACTGGCTATTCGTTACGTTGTTCACGGACGAGATGGTGATGGGCAACTCGGGGTCTGAACCGGGTACGAAGGCGATGTTGACCGAGCCGCCGGGGAAGCCGGGGGGGCTAGCAAACGGCCCGGTGATGCCCGGACCACTCAGGAAAAAGCCGAAAGCGTCGTTGTACTGCGTGTTGACGAAGGTGAGGTATTCGTCGGAACCAAACACATAATTGAACCGCACGGTATCGCCCATCGCGGTGAAGTCGAACTCGAGCGCCACCAGGTCGTGGAGGCTGTTCACGGTGAACGATTGGCCGATCAGCGGGGGCACTGAGTTCGCGATGGCAAGCAGCTCCGGGTCAGGCGACGGGGCGACGCAGTTGATGCAGAAGTCCTCCACCTGGCAATCCGAGTTCGTCGCCACTTCTGTACTCATCACGAGCCCGGATGTGACGGAAAATGCACCGTCTCCGCCGGTCAGGTAGCCGAGCTGCTCGATGCTCCCGGACAAGACGATGTTCGAGGCCTGCACGCCACTTCCCAGCAGGATTTCGTTGACATACTCCTCCACCGTCAACCCGTTGACGATGTCGAGCTGTGCGCCCGCCGCCCCCGGCAGCAAGGCCGCCGCAACTGCCCACCACGCCTGTTTCATTCCTCTGCGAGGGTGCAGTTGTCGAGGCGGACCTCGTTGTTGATCATGTCGTCGAACGAAACGACGCGCCCTTTGATGGCCACTTGCGCGCCCACTTCGACGGGCAGCCCCGGTGAGCAGGAAACACCGCCAGTTAGCGTGACCGAACCCGCTTCTGCCCCGGATACGGTTCCGGTGACCACTACCACCTGGTTCAAGAGCGGATTTGCACCGCTGCCCGTGGCAGCAAAAGCTGCGTAAAGTTCCTCAGCGGTGTAGGATGCGGAGGCCGCTTCGGCCGCCACATCGCGGTGGGGCTTGTTCCACAGGTAAACTCCGACGGCTGCAGCTACAGCCACTGCCCCCACGGCAATCAAAAGGAGATTCTTGCGCGTCATGTCCGATGAGGATTTAAAAACAGATGCCGACGGAAATGGTGCCGCGGAACCACGGTCCAGTGCGCGACAGGTACAGGTCCCACATGCCGTAGGATTCGCCGTAATTCATGTCCATCCGCTCTTGGACCCCGTCGATGGCGGCCTCTTCGCCCTCTGGCAAGTCCAAGAATTCATAGTCTCGGCTGATCGACCGAAACATGGGACCGAAGTTTGCATCGACCGTGAGTCCGTTGTCGGCGAGCCATTGGTAGCCCACAGCAAAGCCGGCTCCGAACGATCCCACCTGAAGTGTGTGGTCGATGGGGTGCGCGTAGGAGGTCTCGTACCAATCGCTTGCATCCACCGAAGGGTCTATATCTTCGTCGACAGTGGACGTTTGGCGGCGCAATTGGAAGAACGCAGACCCGTAGAAACCTTCCGGCATGCCGTCGTGGATGTACCCGTACCGGCGAATCTCCGGAGTCACCTCGAAGCCGCTCACCTCGGCGAGAAAATCCGCCTGCACACCCTTCCACATCCCGGTGTTCAGGTCGTAACCGGACGCGATGTAGGCGTCGCGGAGCTCGCGCGTGTAGCCGATGCCCCCGATGCTTACCGCTACGGTGGTGGCAGAACCGAGGACGCGCTCGTACGTTGCCGTGTATTGGCCTGCAGCAAAGTCCGTTAAGCTGACCCGCATGCCTTGGGGATACTGGGCAGGTGCCTCCTGGGACACTTGCTGGGCCGAGGCGGTCATCGCCGCTGAAAGTGCGACGGCTGCAAAGTAGAGGTGTACATGCTTCATGTTCCAAATGTATTCAAACCCCTCAGGCGTACCTTCGGGGCACGATGGCAGTTATTCACCACAGAACGCGCATCAGCGCAGCAGGTTGCACGGTCCTCCTCGCCGGATTTGCGCTGCTCCTCACCGCTCACCACAACGGAGTCGCGGAGCAGCAAAACAAGGACCGCACCGGCGCGCCCGGCAGCGACCCGGTTTGCACCGCCTGCCACAACGGAAGCAACTTCGCACCGACGGCGTCCATCGCGCTGCTCGATGCCGCCACCGGCGAAGCGGTCAGCGCCTATGTTCCGGGGGCGGAGTACGTGCTGAAGTTCACGGTGGCAGCGGGCTCGGGCTCGCCTGGGGGATACGCGTTTCAAGCGACGTCCCTGCTGGCCGACCTCTCGAACGGGGGCTCGTTTTCGTCTCCGTCTGCGAACGCCCAGCTCGAGTCGGTCGGGGCACGCCACATCGTGGAGCACAACGACTTGAGCGAAGTGCCGGAGTTCACGGTGACGTGGACGGCGCCGGAGGCGGGGAGCGGGCCGGTCTCGGTGTACATGTCCGGCATGGCGGCGAACGGGAACGGCGCAAACTCAGGAGATGGCTACGATGGGGCGCAGGCGGTCTTTGCCGAGGCGGCCGTGACCGGCACCGGCGCCGTGCCGGGCCGCACCTGCGATCGCATAGTGGCAGAGGGAGCGGTGTGGCGGGTGGTGCTGGATGCGGAGCGGGGGCCGGCCCACGTGCAGGGGGTGGCGCTGGATGGCCGTGTGGTGTGGGAGCGGATGTATTGCTCCGGGGAGTGCGAAGTTCCGGAGCGGGCCGCCGGAGGGGTCGTGCGGATTGTCGATGCACAAGACGGGCGCGTCCGGGCCTTGTTGCGGGTGCCGCGCTGAGGGCGATGAGCGAGCCCCGGGTGTACAGCCTGCGCCAAATCGCGCAGTCGATTCGAAAGGCGCTTGAACATGCCACAGGTGGGCGGACGTGGCTGATCCGCGCCGAGGTGGTGAAGGTGAACGGGGCGCTCGGGAAGGGCCACGTTTACTTGGATTTGGTGGACGAATCTGAAGGTGTGCGGCAAGCTGCGCTCCGCGGGGTGATTTGGTCGGCCGCCGGCGGGCGGATCGCAGAGGAGCTCGGCGAGGCCGCCGCAACCCTGCTCGCCCCCGGGGCCAAACTCGTGTTCACGGCGCGCGTCCAATTCAGTGAAATCCACGGACTTTCACTCTCGATTGAGCGCATCGAGGTGCAGTACATGCTCGGCGAGCTCGAACGGCGCAAACAGGCCACGATCGCAGCCCTCAAGCGCGTCGGCGCCCTCGAATGGAACCGCCGGGTCGCCTTGCCGATCGTCCCTGCGCGCATCGCACTGATCGGGTCTCCCGGCACCAGCGGCTTCCGCGACTTTTGCACGAAGCTGCTCCACCACCCCGCCCGATACCGCGTCCACATCACCGCCTTCGCCGCCACCGTCCAAGGCACCTCTGCCCCCGCCGAACTCCGCGACGCCCTCGCCCGTGCCGAGGAATCCGTCCCGGACCTCATCGTCTTCGTCCGCGGTGGCGGCTCGAAGCTCGACCTCGACGCCTTCAACGACGAAGCCCTTTGCCTCGCCATCGCGCGGTGCCCGCATCCGGTTTGGACCGGCATCGGCCACGAAAGCGACACCACCGTGGCCGACCTCGTGGCCCATACCGCCTTGCGCACCCCCACCGACGTGGCAGACGCTGTGCTCAATCGATTCGACGCCGCTTCGGGCAGCCTCAATACGTTGGCCCTGCAGCTCGGCAGCCTGTCCCGTACTGCCCTGAGCACCCGCACGGCCGCACTCACCACCACCGCCGAACGCCTTGCAGAACTTGCTCTGCGGACCCTCAAAACCCGCCGCGAATCCATCGACCACCTCGAGCGGCTCGTCGAAGCGCACCGACCCGAGCGCATCCTCGCCCGCGGATTTGCCATCGTGCGCGCAAGCGACCGCGCCGTCACCGACCCTGCAACCTTGACCCCCGGCACCCCTCTGCACATCACCCTCCACCTCGGCACCGCGGAAGCAGAAGCGAGGTAGGGGGGCGAGATTGAGTTTCAGATTGAGATTGAGTTTTTGAGTTTGAGTTTTTTAGTTTGATTCTTCAGTTCAATTGCCCCTAACCTCAACCCCAACCCTCACCCCCCAATCCCGTCCCCAACCTCATCCCTCATCCCTCATCCCTCCGCCGCGCAGCGGCGCCTCACCCTCAACCCTCGCGGCGCAGCCGCGCATCCCCATGGCATCATTCGACACCGCCTACGAAGAACTTCGCGCAGTCATGCGCGAACTGCAAGCCCCCGAAGCATCTGTGGATGCATTGACCGAACGGATCCGCAAAGCGGGCGAACTCATTGCCTTGTGCCGCAATGAGCTACATACAACGGAACAGGAAGTAGCGGCACTGCTCGTGTCATTAGGACTCGAGGCACCTGCGGACGAAGGATAAATCGAGCAGAAACGCGGACGCCGGGTGGCGTCCGTTCAAATCAGTTCCGTCCGCGCTGCGCGAGGCTGTCCATCAACTGCTGGGTGCCACCGGGGCCGAGCTGGTCGTAGGGACCGGGGCCTTGTTCGGGCGCTGACTGGCCGGTTACGAGCTCGCCGAGACGGTTGAGCTTCTTCGTGTATGCGTCGAAACCCGGACACTCCGCTTGGAGCACCATCCATTCAGCGCTGGCTTCACCGCCGAAGGTCGTGCCTGCGCATGCCGGCTGGCGTGCTTGGAGTTCTGAGATGACCTTGGCAGGCTCCCACTTCGCTGCCTTTGCCTCGTTGATGACGCCGTCGACCACTTGATTCAGTTGGTCGGTGCACGCACAGATGTCCTTTTTGCGGTCTTCAGAAGCGGCCGCGCTGTTGTCGGTAGGTGCCGTCGGCTCAGGTGCGCCACAGCTCATTAAAAACATGGCGGCACAAGAAGCAAACATCCAGGGGCGAAGGGCAAAGTGCATGGGAACAAAATTGTGCCGTGAAGATACGGATTTCCCGGCGGAAGGTTGTACTTTGGAAGGGACTGAAAACGACTGACATGCGGAACTGGGCTTTGCTGCTTTTATGCGTTTTCTGCGCGGGTTTCACCCGCGCCCAAACGCCCCATTCCCTCGCCACCCACTGGAACGAGCAAGTCCTCGAAGCCATTCGGAACGATTTGGCCCGACCGGTCGTCCATGCGCGCAACTTGCTGCACACCAGCGTAGCCATGTACGATTGTTGGGCTGCATACGGCCCGGGCGATGCGGAAACCTACTTTCTCGGGAAGACGTGGGACGGGTTTGCCTGCCCGTACTCAGGAGTGCCCATTCCCACAGATTCGGCCGCACGGCAAGCAGCCCGGGAAAAGGCCATCAGCTATGCGGTGTATCGCTTGATCCTCAACCGGTTCGCGAACTCGCCGGACTGGGCTTCCACTTCGGCAAACATCAACGGCTACATGGCCGAGCTGGGCTACGACCCCAGCTATACATCCACTGACTACACGAACGGTGATCCAGCGGCGCTTGGCAACTATGTGGCCCAAAAGATCATCCAGTTTGGCCTACAAGACGGTTCAAATCAGCAGAGCAACTACGCCGCGACGTGCTACACGCCCATCAACCCGAACCTCCAAATGCTGTATCCGGGCAACCCGAACATGGTGAACCCGAACCACTGGCAGCGCGTGGAAGTTCCGATTTTCATTGACCAAAGCGGCAACGTCCTCACCTCCGTCCCCAACTTCATCGGACCGGAATGGGGCCGCGTTTCTCCCTTCTCCCTCGACCCCGACTGGAAGGATGTGCGCACCCGGAATGGCTGTGAATACGAGGTGTACCTCGATCCGGGACCTCCGTCCCTACTCGACACCACGGCCGGAGGTGGAATGGACGATCCGTGGAAATGGAACCACGTGCTCGTGGCCATTTGGCAATCCCACCACGACCCGAACGATGGGGTCATGTGGGATGTTAGCCCGGGCGGGCGCGGAGGGTCCGACGGGTCCATCCCCACTGACTTGACGAACCTGGCCACCTTTTATAACTTGTTCGAAGGGGGGTCTCCGGAAGCAGGCCACGACATCAATCCCGTCACCGGCCAGCCCTACGCTCCGGTCGTCGTGCCGCGCGGAGACTTCACCCGCTGTGTTGCCGAATACTGGGCGGACGGACCAGATTCCGAGACCCCGCCCGGACATTGGTTTACCCTGCTCAACGACGTGATGGAACATCCGCTGTTCCAGTACCGCTGGCGCGGCCAAGGCCCGCTCATCGATCCGCTCGAGTACAGCGTCAAATCCTACCTCGCCCTCGGTGGCGCGATGCACGACGCGGCCATCGCAACGTGGAGTGTCAAAGGCTACTACGACACCTCGCGACCTGTTTCCGCTATCCGCTACATGGCCGAGAAGGGGCAATGTTCCGATCCCACCCAAGAAAATTACCACCCAGCAGGATTCCCGCTGATTCCCGGCTACATCGAGGTAGTCGGACCGAATGACCCGCTCGCTGGACCGAATGGAGTGAATGTGGGCGAAGTCAAGCTGTGGACGTGGCGCGGGCCGGATTACATCGAAGTGCCTGCCTTCGATGAAGCGGGAGTGGGTTGGATTTTGGCCAAAAACTGGTGGCCCTACCAGCGCCCCACCTTCGTTTCGCCTCCCTTCGCGGGATACCTGAGCGGGCACTCCACCTACTCGCGCGCCGGCGCTGAGGTCCTCACGCTGCTCACGGGAACGCCATACTTCCCCGGCGGTTTGGGCAAGAAAACGGTCACGACAAACCAGTACTTGGTCTTCGAAGACGGGCCTTCCACCACCTTCGAGTTGCAGTGGGCCACGTACTACGATGCTTCAAACCAAAGCTCCTTGAGCAGGATTTGGGGCGGCATCCACCCCCCCATGGACGACGGAAGAGGTCGTGCCATCGGCCAGCAAGTCGGCATCCAAGCCTTCCACTGCGCCGAAGCGCGCGCCTTCCCCCAATGGGCCATGGAGTGCGGCGGCGACGGCTTCCTCCCCGGCGGCTCCTGCGTCTGCGACTTCAACTACGACGACGCCGTCAACATCGGCGACCTCTTGCTCTTCCTCGCCGCCTTCAGCAACTACTGGACCGGCCCTTACGACCTGGACGCGAACGGCTCCGTCGGTACCGGCGACCTCCTGCTCTTCCTCGGCGACTTCGGTCAGGCGTGTGAGTGAAGCGCGGCTTCGCCGATGAGGGATGAGGGGTCAGGGATGAGTGTGAGGGGACAGGGGCGGCTGCGCCGCGGGGATGAGGGATGAGGGGACAGGGGCGGCTGCGCCGCGGGGATGAGTGTGAGGGTCAAGGTGAAGGTGATTGCGGGGCGCGTTGAGCAGCCTCTGCGGTGCTTTCGGACGCCGGCAGTGGCGAGGCGCGATGGCAGCGCAGTTTCAACCCTGCAGGAACGTAACCGCATGGCTGGACCGGACATGAAAAAAGCCCCGGCAAACCGGGGCTTCTTCGTGTTGCGGGGGCCAGACTCGAACTGACGACCTTCGGGTTATGAGCCCGACGAGCTACCAACTGCTCCACCCCGCGATGTATTCCCTGCTGCGGCACATCTGCCGCGAATGGGAGGACAAAGCTACGCACACACTTGCAAAAGTCAAGGCCCCGCTGGAAAAATACCTGCAGGTGCGTCGCGCTCCTGAAGTACCTTCGTCCGCAGTGGCACAACCAGAAGAAACGTCCGCAGAGAAATTCCGTCCAGAGCAGGGTCCGCGCGATCCGTTTGGCCCGCTAGAGCACGCACCAGAAGGGCACCGCTCCGGCTTTGTCAACATCGTCGGCTCGCCGAATGTGGGCAAGAGCACGCTTATGAATCGGCTTGTAGGTGAGCGACTTAGCATCATCAACAAGAAGGCCCAAACCACCCGCCACCGCATCATGGGCATCGTCAATGACCCCATGTGGCAAATTGTGTACAGCGACACGCCCGGCGTGCTCGACCCTGCATACAAGTTGCAAGAAGGGATGATGCACTTCGTCCGCACGGCACTCCAGGATGCCGACGTGTTGCTGCTGGTGACCGACCCGTTTGAAGACGGTTTGGCCCACCCGGAGACCTTTCGCAAAATCGCCGCGATGGACGTCCCGGTCCTGGTCCTCGTGAACAAAATCGACCTTTCTGACCAAACCCGGGTGGCCGAACGCCTCGCCTACTGGCAAGAACTCCTCCCCCGCGCGGAAGTCGCTCCCATCAGCGCCCTGCACGGCTTCAACGTCGAGCCGCTCCTCGAACGCCTCGTCGGCATGCTGCCCGTCAGCCCGCCGTTTTTCCCGAAAGACGAGCTCACCGACCGGCCCATGCGCTTTTTCGTCGCGGAAATCGTGCGCGAGAAAATCCTGACCCACTACAAGCAAGAAATCCCCTACTCCTGTGAAGTGGTGGTGGAATCTTACGTCGTGGAAGAGGGCATTGTGCGCATTCGGGCGGAGATCCGCGTTGCACGCGAATCCCAAAAGCAAATCGTCATCGGCTCCGGCGGCCGCATGATCAAACGCGTCGGCACCGATGCCCGCCGCGACCTCGAGGCCTTCATCGGCCGCAAGGTCTTCCTCGACCTCTACGTCCGCGTCGACCGCGATTGGCGCGACGACGAGCAGAAGCTCCGCCGCTTCGGCTACCTCGACTGACTTCGCGGCTGCGCCGCTGACAGGGAACAGGCGCCGCTGCGCGGCGTGGGGCGCGGCTGCGCCGCTGACAGGGAACAGGCGCCGCTGCGCGGCGAGAGGGCGCGGCTGCGCCGCTACCAGGGTTGAGGCGCCGCTGCGCGGCGAGGGGGCGCGGCTGCGCCGCTGACAGGGTTGAGGCGCCGCTGCGCGGCTAACAGGGATGAGGCGCCGCTGCGCGGCGAGGGGCGCGGCTTCGCCGCTGACAGGGTACAGGCGCCGCTGCGCGGCGTGGGGCGCGGCTGCGCCGCGAGGGATGAGGTTAAGAACGAGGGAATAGGAGACCCTCCGGATGAAGTAGCAACGCGCTCGCCGATGGCTCAAGGGGTGCCTGCGTACTAACTTGCCCCCAACCTCAATCCTCGTTCCGCGAGGCGAAGCCTCGCTCATCCCT
>CAZMNI010000009.1:18429-23378 GCA_964567615.1 uncultured Chryseobacterium sp. | reverse complement strand
TCTTGCCTCGTGGGAGGTTGCTCGGTTTCGACCGCGTGCAACTACAACCCGAACGTTGACTACCTGATTTTTGCCTCGTGCGACTTCACCTCGTGTGTGGGCTGTACGAATGCGAATGCATGCAACTTCAACCCTGTCGCTATCTACAATGACGGTTCGTGCGTGTTCCCAGCGCAGTACTACAACTGTGCGGGAGCTTGCAACCAGGATACGGACGGCGACGGCATTTGCAACCAGCTCGAAATCGGTGGCTGCACGGACCCGACGAACCCGGCGTACAACCCAGCCGCCACGAACAACAACGGTTCGTGCTACATTTTGGGTTGCACGACGGCTACGGCGTGCAACTACAACCCGCAGGCGAACTACCACGTGCTGGCCATGTGTGACTTCACGTCATGCGCAGGGTGCACGGATGCAACTGCTTGCAACTACGACGCAACGGCCACATTGAACGATGGTACGTGCACCTACCCGGCGCAGTACTACTTGAACTGTGCAGGAAACTGCTTGCAGGATACAGACGGCGACGGCATTTGCAACCAAATCGAAGTGCCTGGTTGCACGGACGACGAAGCCGACAACTACAACGCAGCTGCTACGGATGACAACGGTTCGTGCATCTACCTCGGCTGCACCATCGTGGGCGCCTGCAATTACGACGCCACCGCGAACGTGAACGACGGTTCCTGCAACTTCACCAGCTGCGTGGGCTGTGGCAACGCGGCCGCGTGCAACTACCAGGCAGGTTTGTTGTACAACATCCCTGCACTCTGTGTATTCCCGGCTCAGTACTACAACTGCGCAGGTCAGTGCTTGCAGGATACGGACGGCGACGGGGTGTGCAACCAGCTCGAAGTGGTGGGTTGCCAAAACATCAACGCGTGCAACTACAACGCGAACGCAACGGACGCTGGCTCATGTGATTTCAGCTGCCAAGGCTGCACGATTTCGACGGCCTGCAACTACAATCCGGCGGCTACGGTGAACAACGGTACGTGCGATTTCACGAGCTGCGTGGGATGTTTGGTCACGACTGCGTGCAACTACAACCCGGCGGCGACCATCTCTGTGCCCAGCCTGTGCACCTTCCCGCAACCGTTCTACACCTGCGCGGGTACTTGCCAAGTGGATACGGACGGGGACGGAATTTGCAATCAGCTTGAGGTCTATGGCTGCACAAACCCAGGCGCGCCGAATTTCAATCCGAACGCAACGGAGAACAACGGAACGTGCGCACCCGTGCCTGTCCTCGGCTGCTTGATTCCTTTTGCTTGCAACTACAATCCGCAAGCGACCTTTATGACGAACCCGATGCTGCAGTGCGTGTTCCCGACACCAGGCAGCCCCTGCACAGGCAACGCGCCGGCAGGCCCGCAACTCAGCTACATGCCGTCAACTTCGTGCGATCAGCCGTGGGCGTGTAACTACGGACAACCGGGTGCATGTGAGTACACCAGCTGCTTGGGCTGCACGGTTCCTACAGCCTGCAATTACAACCCTGCTGCCATTTACAACAACGGTTCGTGCGAGTACACCTCGTGCATCGAGTTCGGTTGCACGAACCCGACCGCGTGCAATTACTCTTCAACTGCTGACCAAAACGACGGCTCGTGCGTATTCGCCACCGGATGCGATACATGCGCAGGCGGTGCGGTTGTGGACGGTGACACGAACAACAACTTCATCTGTGACGCGGTCGAAGTGGCGGGTTGCACGAACCCGGTGGCCTGCAACTACAACCCCTTGGCAAACGTGTCGAACAACGGCACGTGTGAGTTCACGTCGTGCGCAGGTTGCATGGATGCAACTGCGTGCAACTACAACCCTGCCGCAACCATCAGCTTGGTTGCAACGTGTACCTACGCAGCTGCGAATTACACCTGCGCTGGAACGTGCATCAACGACACCGATGCGGATGGAGTTTGCAACGAAAACGAGGTTGCAGGTTGTACGATTGCAGGTTCGTTGAATTACAATCCAGCTGCTACCGACAACAACGGCTCCTGCATTGCATCCGTTGTAGGATGTTTGATTCCGATGGCATGCAACTACAACGCTTCAGCAAACACCCCAGGCACCTGCGATTTCAGCAGCTGCGTGGGCTGCATGAATGCAGCTGCCTGCAACTACGATGCCTCGGCTACGGTGAGCGATGCAGCATCGTGTGTGTACCCAGCTCCTTACCGTGACTGCGCAGGAAACTGCTTGGTCGATACGGACGGAGACGGACTCTGCGATGCGGAAGATGCCTGCCCAGGCGGAGCCATCGTTGCAGGTGATGCCGACGGAGACGGCGTGTGCGATGCGGACGAAATTTTCGGCTGCACGGACTTCGAAGCATGCAACTACGACTTCTACGCCACGGAAGACAACGGCGATTGCGACTTCTGCAGCTGCCCAGTTTCTTCAGCGAACTACACCGGATACAATGTTTACGTTGAGACGGTTGCGGTGCACACCGCGGGAGAGTTGGCAGGCAAGAAGACCTACCGTCTGTACTTGGCGACGGACGATGCGGACGACATTGTGACCTCCTTCACGGGGAATGCAACTTACCCGCTTTCAATTGCGACGACGACATCCTTCTGGCAATCCCCAGTGGGCACCTACACGGCTGAAGGTCAAAACCCAGTACTGCTGGCCTCTGGTATGTTCCCGACGTTGCAGTATGATTCATACATCACGATGAATTTGAGCGGCCCAGCGAACAGTGCGTTGGGTGAATCAAGCCCGGTGACTCTCCCAGGTACGTGGTCAAGCACCTTTGAAGCTGGTGGCAACATCTCGGTGAACGATGCCATCGGTTCAGGTTGGTACGTCACTCCGGATGCGGCGAATGCCAATGTGAACAGCGAGGGAAGAATGTTCTTTGCTCAGCTGACTACAGATGGAACAATTACGGGATCATTCCGTGCCCAAGTCTTCCCGAATGGAGTTTATGGCTTCGGAATTGCAGATGAGCGTGTAGACATTGCATTCAGCGCACCGGTGGGATGTGGTTGTACAGACTCAGCTGCATGCAACTACGATGCCGCTGCAGTGAATGATGATGGTTCTTGTACCTATCCTGCGGCGGGTTACGGCTGCAACGGTAGCTGCCTTGCCGATTCCGATGCCGATGGCCTTTGCGACCCATTCGAAGTGGAGGGATGCATGGACGCAAGTGCCTGCAACTTCAATGCTGCTGCTACGAATGACAACGGTTCGTGCACCTATGCGGTCACTTACTACAGCTGCTCAGGAGCATGCTTGAACGATGCCGACGGCGATGGCATTTGCAACGAATTGGAGATTGCAGGATGCCAAGACATGGCCGCATGCAACTACAATGCGGCTGCAACGGACAATGTGGGCTGCACCTACCCGATCAGCGCCTACTACAACTGCACCGGTCAGTGCTACCTCGACTTCGACGGCGATGGCGTGTGCAACCAGTTGGAAATCCTCGGCTGCACGAATGTTCTGGCCTGCAACTTCAACCCTGCGGCAACGGAGTTCAACGGTTCGTGCATCTTCGCGACCGGCTGCGACTTCTGCTCAGGCGGTGCGGTGGCCGATGGCGACACGGACAATGACGGAGTGTGCAACATCAACGAAGTGCCCGGTTGCACAAATGCTACGGCATGCAACTACAATGCTTCTGCAACGGATGAAAACGGTACATGCACCTACCCGCCGACGTACTACACCTGTTCAGGTGCATGCGTCAACGATACGGACGGCGACGGGGTATGCAACCAATTCGAAATTGGCGGCTGCACGGATGCTTCTGCATGCAACTTCGATGGAGGGGCAACGGACAACGACGGTTCTTGCACCTACCCGCCCGCTTACTACACCTGCGCTGGAGCATGTGTGAACGACACAGACGGAGACGGCATCTGCAATGAATTGGAAATCCCGGGCTGTACAAATGGAACGGCTTGCAATTACAATGCGGCGGCAACGGACGACAATGGTTCTTGCGCCATCGCAACGGGCTGTGATTTCTGCAGCGGTGCCAGTGTTGCAGATGGGGATACGGACAACGACGGTGTGTGCAACGGCGACGAAATTGTGGGTTGCCAGGACGCCTCGGCGTGCAACTTCCTCGCGAATGCGACGGATGCGGGTGAGTGCGAGTACTGCAGCTGCCAGGGCAACACAAGCTCGATTGCAGGATACGATGTGGTAATTGAGCCGGTCGCAGTGCACACTACGGGCGCATTGGCGGGCAAGACCACCTACCGACTGTACCTCGAAACGCCCGGTACGAGTGACGTTCTCACCGCCCTCATCGGCGATGACGAATTCGCACTCAACTTGGCAACGACCACGAGCTTCTACCAGCATCCGTTCGGCGGCTTGACTCCGGAGAATTTGACCTCGACCTTGCTCGGCTTGGATGCATCGCTCCAATATGACAGCTACATCACCATCGGGTTGTCGGGGCCAGCAAATACCGCTGCTGGAGAAATCGCTGCTATGCCGATCCCGCCAGGTGTGACGAGTGCTTGGGCTACGAGCTTTGCTGCCGGGGGCAACATTGCCATCAACGACGGAGTGGGCTCTGGCTGGTACACCCTGCCTTCGGCGACGAACGCGGTTTCAGGTGCGGATCGCCGCATCCTGTTTGCGCAGTTGACTACAGATGGAAAGATCACGGGCTCGTTCCGTGCCCAAATCTTCCCGGCTGGCAATGCGGGCGACGCAGATGCTACAGACATCACGTTCCTCAACGCGGTGTGCGGTTGCACGGACCCGACGGCCTTCAACTACGACCCGAACGCCGACTTCTTGGCTGCAGGTTCGTGTGTGACGACCTACCCGGGCTGCACGGATGCTGCTGCCTGCAACTTCAACCCGCTCGCAAACGCAGACAACGGTTCCTGCACCTATGCAACCGGAATCTACACCTGTGCCGGAGCCTGTGTGAATGACGCAGACGGCGACGGCGTGTGCAACGA
>CAZMNI010000009.1:0-18329 GCA_964567615.1 uncultured Chryseobacterium sp. | reverse complement strand
CCTGCGGCGGGGCGTGCGTGAACGACGCAGACGGCGACGGCGTGTGCAACGAGTTTGAAATCGGCGGTTGTACGGACGCTGCGGCATGCAACTTCAATGCGGCTGCTACGGACAACAACGGTTCTTGCACCTACCCGGCCAGCGGCTACACCTGCGGCGGGGCGTGCGTGAACGACGCAGACGGCGACGGCGTGTGCAACGAGTTTGAAGTCGGCGGCTGTACGGACGCTACGGCGTGCAACTACAGCGCTGCGGCTACGGACAACAACGGTACATGTGAATTCGCAAGCTGCTATGGATGTACGTACTCAACGGCCTCGAATTACGATGCGTCTGCAACGTTTGACGATGGATCATGCGCGTTTATTGGTTGCTTGAACGACGACTTTGCGAGCTACAATGCCTATGCGAATACGGCAGGCGGTGTGTGCACGGATGCCCCGATCAGTGCAGACTTCAATGGAGATGGGGTGGTCCAGAACCAAGACCTTCTCGACTTCCTGCTTGCCTACGGCCAAGTTGGACCGGTTTGGGGTGGCTTAACTTGGATTCAACAAGCTTGCAATGTGGTTGCTGAACCCCTGAGTGCATTGTGGACATCACCCGATTACTGTTCGGGAGCGGCTGCTCCATACTGCGCTGCGTTGGGTTGTACCTATCCGACGGCTTCTAACTACAATCCGGCAGCGACTGTGGATTCCGGTGATTGTGTGTGGACGGGTTGCACGGACAACGATGCAATCAACTACAACCCGCTCGCAAACCTCGACGACAGCTCTTGCACGTATGACATTTGCCCTGACTTCAATGGCGATGGCCAAGTTCAGGCACAAGACTTGTTGAACTTCCTGCTCGCTTGGGGCACGATTTACTGATACCTTTTTGCTTGATTTGGCAAGGGGCCGCATCCGCAAGGATGGCGGCCCCTTGTTTTTCGTGATGAAAAATTGGGTGTGCATAGCGCATCTTTTGCGGTGGATTGATCGTAGAGGCGAAGACATAGATTCGGCTTGATCTACTTTCCCCACCCCATGAAGCAGTTTATTGCGGTCTTTTTCGCTGCATTCGTCGCAGCCACGGCGTCCGCCCAATCGTATCAGCTCGTCGTCGAGGCCCTCCCCACAGTTGTAGTTCCCGGTCAGACAACCTACCGGTTGTACGTTAAAATGCAGAACTCCACGGACTTCCTTTCTTCTATTTACGGGAACAACATGGATCCGCTGTACGTGAACACGTCGACGAACAGCTTTTACAACGATCCGGTGGGTACGGGAGCCACCTCCGGCACAATCAATCCGTTTTTCTTTCAGTTTTTCCCGACGCTTGCGGCGGACAGTTGGGTTACCATCGGACTCACAAGTGCCCCTACGGGTTCACAAACAGATGCTTCGACAATCGAAGATGCTGCTCAACCTTGGAAGCCAAAGTTTACAGCGGGTGCAGCCGGGGCGGGTACAAACGTCTTGGTCAATACAGTCACGGGCGGTGCCTGGTACATTTTGAATGGAACGGTGAATGGACTGCCTCCGGCTAACTCCGGAAACAAGGTTCTGATCATGCAGGTTACCACCGCTGGTACCGTCAGCGGACGCATCAATGCCCAGGTGTTTCCGCTGGGCGTAGGGGCAAACCAGCAGCAGTACAGCTTTGAGTTTGCAGGGGTGGGTACTTACAATCCGATGGGATCCGGTGTGCCTGGTTGCATGAATCCCTTGGCATGCAATTACAATCCGAACGCTACACTAGAGAATGGTTCATGCATCGTTCCCACAGGCTGCGATTCCTGCGCTGGAGGAGCCTTGGTGGATGGCGATGCAGACAACGATGGGATTTGCAACACGAATGAAGTGGTAGGGTGCCAAATTCCTGGTGCTTGCAATTTCAATCCGCTCGCGACGGATTCGGGTTCGTGCGATTGGTTTTCATGCTTGGGCTGCACCGTGGTAGGGGCCTGCAATTTCAATCCTGCGGCGTTGTACAACAACGGGTCATGTGAGTTTACTTCCTGCGCGGGGTGCATGAATCCCTTGGCATGCAATTACAATCCGACTGCGACCATCAACTCGGGGAATTGCCTTGTTCCGTCGGGCTGTGACGTCTGCAATGGGCTACAACTTGCGGACGGTGATTTGGACAACGATGGGGTGTGCAATGCGAATGAAGTAGCCGGTTGTTTGATTCCTACAGCATGCAATTACAATAGCGCTGCAACCGATGACGGCGGCGGTTGCGAATTCACTTCATGCGTAGGATGTACAAATCCCGCTGCGTGCAATTACAATCCTGCAGCCACCATCGCAAACAATGTCACGTGTGTCTTTGCCGGCAGCATCACGGACTGCAATGGCGTTTGCATTGCGGATACCGACGGTGATGGCATTTGCAATCCACTCGAAGTGCCGGGATGCACGGATCCGCTTGCACCCAATTTTGATCCTGATGCAACAGACAACGACGGGAGCTGCTCGGGGTATGCCGGAGGTTGCGTGAATCCGTTGGCATGCAATTTTGATCCCATTGCCCAAGTGGACAATGGCACGTGTGAGTTCTTGACGTGTCAGGGCTGCGGTGATCCTGTCGCATGCAATTACAATGCGACCGTACAGTATGTGAACAATCAGTTATGCACCTACCCGGCTGCTGGGTATGCTTGCAACGGAGTTTGCATTGCGGACAGTGATGGAGATGGAGTGTGCAATTCAAACGAGATTTTTGGTTGTACCGATTCTGCGGCATTGAATTTTAACTCAGCAGCCACTGACAACAACGGCACTTGCACTTACCCGGGTGTTTGCAACGACGATGAGGCGTGCAACTTTGTGCCCTGGGAGGCATACTGCATTCAGATCGAGGCAATCCAAACCCATTCGGGAATTGTAGGGGTATCCAATCTGGCAGGAATGACAACCTATCGGATGTACGCGCTGTGTGAACATCCCACCGACAAGGTCAGTGGGGTAGTGGGCGACAGCAGCATGCCGCTAGCCATTCATTCTACGGCCCCCTTTTTCCAACATCCAGCCGGAAATGCCCTCGCATGGGACATCAATTTCGCCTTTGCAGCATTTTTTCCAGATTTGAATCACGATAGCTGGGTCACAATTGGAATCAATTCGATGACCGAATGGGGCACATCGATCCCTTTGGCGGTTGCAGGACCTGGGGTGCTGGATTGGAGGGTCCCGTTTGAGCAAGGTGGTTCCATTGAAATATCAGACGCCACAGGAGGTGGGTGGATTTTGCTCGGGGGACAATCGGGGGTCGCAGGGGATGATTTGCGCGTGCTTTTAGGGCAATTCACTACGGCGGGCAATATCACCGGAACTGTGAACATCCAGTTCTTCCCGCAAGGAGTTTCGCTCAATGGATTTACCAAGACCATCGATCTGCGTGGTGCATGCGGCATGCCACAGGCAGTGGGGTGCACTTCGCCGGAGTTCGCATTGGATTGCTCGGGGGAATGCTTGTCGGATATCGACAATGATGGAATCTGCGCCGAATTTGAGATGCCGGGGTGTATGGACACGGCTGCATGCAACTTCAATCCTTCGGCTACGGATGCAAACGGCAGTTGTACTTATGCGGCAGCAGGTTATTCCTGCGCTGGAGCATGCTTGCAGGATGCAGATGGTGACGGTGTATGCAATGCCTTCGAAGTGCCCGGATGTACGAATCCCTTTGCAGAAAACTACAATCCAGTAGCAACGGATGAAGACGGTACCTGTGTGAACATCACCGATCCTTGCTCGCCGGATGAAGACGCACCGTATTTCACCTTCCTTCCTGCGGATACTACCGTGACGTGCGATCAAGAAATGCCGACTGCGATGGCCATCGCTCAAGATGCCTGTGGTCCGGTTACTGTGACTTATTTCGATGGTCCCATAGAATACACGTTGCCCTGCGCTCCTTATCAGTATTTCTGTCCCCGCCATTTCACCGCAACGGATGCGGCGGGAAACACTGCGACTGCCGTCCAGTTTATCACGGTAGTCGATACCATTGCGCCTGTTTTTGTGTCTCCGCCTCCAGCTCTGGTAGTTGTCAATGTTGCGAATGGTGAAGGGATGCCGATTCCCAGTGCATTCGTTGTAGATGACTGTGATCTCGCAGCTACATGGTCTGCCGCAGATGTGACAGTTTCCATTTCAGGATTGGAGTCCGTGATCCATCGTACCTATACCGCTACCGACGCATGTGGGAATGCAGCGACGTACATGCAAGTCATCCATTTCATTGATGCCATCTTCGGATGCACCCAAGCTGCAGCATGTAATTTCAACCCTGCAGCGACCGCCGATAATGCAAGTTGCATTTTCGCGCCATCAGGATACACATGCAGCGGACTGTGCATTTTAGACAGCGATGGAGACGGTGTTTGCGACGGGGATGAGGTGGCCGGATGCACTGACGCATCGGCCTGCAATTTCAATGAGGAAGCCACAGAGGCAGATGAGAGTTGCGACTTCTGTTCGTGTGCTATTGGGGAACCGGTCTATGGGTTGGACATCGAAATCGTTGCGGCTCACACGACCGGTCCGCTCGCCGGTATGACCACCTACCGTTACTACATCACGACCGAAGCCACGAACGATTTTGTGTCAGCAATCTCGGGGAATACAGAGGCCCCGCTGGAGTTGAACACTACGGCACCGTTCTTCCAGTCACCTTTTGGCAGCGCCTTGGGCCAAACGGTCAATCCCGCGTTGTTTGCCTTTGCTCCGGAGCTTGCCTACGACAGCTGGGTAACCATAGGTATCGAACAGGCCCCCAATGCTGCATCGGGGGAGCAGGGTGTAAACACCGTCACCGGTCCGGCAAATTGGCCTACCGCGTTTGAGTCAGGCAACGGTTTCGTGCTCGATGACGACATCGGAGGTGCTTGGTTCTTGTTGAACGGCGCATCCAACGGTGTAGCAGGGGAGGACCACCGCGTTCTCATCGCCCAGCTCACCACCTCAGGAACGGTTTCAGGAATCTTGAATGCCCAAATCTTCGGAGCGGGCGATGGCGACAACGATCTTCGGTTCTCATTCACTTTTGCCGGAACCACGTGGACAAACAGCGGCGGAGTAGGCAACACCTGCGGTTGTACCGACGCAGCAGCCACGAATTACGATATGGGTGCAGTGTATGACAATGGGACGTGTACATATCCGGAACTGGGCTGCACGGACGCAGAGGCGTGCAACTTTGATGTGGCAGCTGACGAGGACGATGGATCGTGTCTCTACCCTGAAGTTAATTTGAATTGCGAAGGAAATTGCTTGCAGGACACGGATTCGGATGGAGTTTGCGATCCACTGGAAGTCCCGGGCTGCACGGATCCAGAGGCCTCGAACTACAATGCCCTTGCGACAGATGACGATGGCTCGTGCATTTTGTGTGCACTGGCCCTGTCACTGGACCTAATCGAGGATGTTTCTTGTTTCGATGCCCAAGACGGCGCAGTGGTGGTGGTGGCGACCGGGGCACAGGGAGCAGGGGAGGTGCAGTTTACGCTGGATCCAGGTAGCATTGTGTCGGGGGTGGGCTCGTTTAGTGGTTTGGCTGCTGGGGCATATTCGGTGACCGCGGTGGATGGTGCAGGATGCTTAGCCACTCTCTTTGCGGAAGTGGGGGCCCCGGCGGAACTCTTGATTGCTGTGGATGCGGTCACCGACCAAACTCAAAATGAGACCGATGGCGGAATCTCGATCACTGTGGTTGGCGGATCCGCACCCTATGTGTACACGTGGGCGGATGCAACCGGAGCCATTGTGGCGACGACAGAAGACTTGACGGGGGTGATTGCGGGCACTTACACGGTCAGTATAACCGATGCAAGCGGTTGCACCTACGACGGTTTCCCGATTGTGGTCGGTCTGATTCTCGGAGTCGATTTGGTCACGGCAGAAACGGTTCAACTGTTCCCGAATCCAGCGTCGTCGTCCGCAACCTTGCGCATTCCAACGTCATTCGGGTTTGCACAGGTACGAGCGTACGATATGGCGGGTAAGCAGATTGCAATCTGGGGATTGGGAGCCTCAATGGAACATGCAATTGATTTGGAAACTTGGCAGCATGGGGTCTACCATGTCGAGGTCATCGGATCAACAGGATTGCGTTCGGTGCTGCGACTAGTCAAGCAACCATGAAGTGAAGGAAAGGCTGAACAGAGTGAATTTGCGGGGGCTGTTGTAGATTCGCCGCAAATCACTCTGGAACCTTTCTTTTGATGAAGCAATTCTATTCCGTTCTTGCTGTTGGGGTTGCCTTGTGGACGGGCATGTTTTCAGCAAATGCCCAATCCGGGTACACCCTCACTGTGGAGGCTTTCCTCACACACACCACCCCGTATCCGAACATGTTTACGGGAACGCCGGATAACTTGAATGGAATGACCACGTACCGCTTCTACGTGAACATGGTCAATCCCACGGATTTCTTGTCTTCGGTGTATGGGAACAACACGAGTCCCTTGGCCATTAACACGTCGACCAATTCTTTTTACAACAGCGCATTTGCCACGGGTGCCGACGTCGGAGGTGTGAGTTCGAACTTTTTTATGTTCCTGCCTGCGCTTGCTTATGACAGTTTCGTCACCATCGGGCTCTTGTCATCGGCGATGCCACCTGCCCAATCGAATCCGAATTTGGTGGAGAGTGCATCTCAGCCGTGGAAACCACATTTCACAACTGGAACTCCCCAGTCAGGCACAAACGTTGCAATCAACGACAACACGGGTGGCGCCTGGTTTGTGCTGAATGGCACTTCGAATGGATATCCGACCGGCAATCCGCTCAGGGTGTCCGTGCTTCAATTGACGACCGCAGGAATCCCTTCAGGCACCATCAACGTGCAGGTGTTTCCACTTAGTGTAGGTGACAATGCGGTTAACTTCACGTTCAATTTCAACGGTGTAGGCACCTACACACCCGCTCCGGTTCCGGTGCCAGGGTGCACGGATGCAACGGCTTGCAACTTCAATCCGCAGGCAAATACAAACAACAATTCTTGTACATATCCTGCAGCGGGGTACAATTGCGCGGGAGTTTGTCTTGTCGACACCGATGGAGATGGGGTTTGCAATGCAAACGAGGTGCCCGGTTGCACCGTGTCAACAGCATGCAATTTCAATCCGGCCGCAACCGACAACAACGGTTCCTGTTTGACGAATGATGCATGTGGTGTGTGCGGCGGCCCAGGGATTCCTCCAGGAGCTTGCAATTGCGCTGGCAATACCCTGGATGCGTTGGGTGTTTGCGGTGGGACCTGTGCTGCAGACGTAGACAACGATGACATTTGCGATTCCAATGACGCCTGTGTTGGAACCTTGGATGCATGTGGGATTTGCAATGGGCCAGGAGCTGTCTACACCTGTGGATGCGCTGGCATTCCCACTGGGGATTGCGATTGCTTCGGAAATGAGCTGGATGCGTTAGGGGTGTGTGGAGGTGATTGTGCTGCGGACGTGGATGCAGACGAAGTGTGCGACAGCAATGAAATTTTCGGATGCACCGATGCATCTGCCTGCAACTATGATGCGGATGCAACGGAAGAGAACGGTTCTTGCCTGCAACTGGATGCGTGTGGCATTTGCGGCGGCCCCGGCATTCCGACGGGCGATTGCGATTGCGATGGCAATCAGTTGGACGCTGTAGGTGTTTGCGGGGGTGACTGCGTCGCGGATACTGACAGTGACGGAGTGTGCGACACCGATGAGATTCTCGGATGTACGGACGAAAACGCACCCAACTACAATCCGGAGGCCACCGAAGACGACGGTTCCTGCATCCAATGCACGCTGGTTCCGGGCGATGCTGCCTCTGATGATGTGAGCTGCTTCGGAGGTGCCGACGGTTCAGTTTCGTGGACAGTTACGGGCGGCGAGTCCATCTCCTACATCCTCCTTCCAGGTGATGTATCGAACACCACCGGTGTATTCGAAGGGTTGGTCGCAGGCACCTACACGGTTCTCGCTTTCGATGCGAACGATTGCGTGCTCGAACAAGTCATTTCGGTCGGTGAGCCCGACGTGCTCGAAGTGACCATCGATGAAATCACTGACGCGGTGGACAATGATGGAGCCATCGACATTTCGATCGACGGTGGGGTCGAGCCCTACGTGGTTGTGTGGACGGGTACCGCAGGAGCAGCGACGGGCTACACCAGTGCTGACGAGGACATCGAAGGATTGGCGACGGGCACGTACGCTGTGGTGGTTACCGACGCGAACGGTTGCACGGCAGAGGGCGAAGCGGTGATCGATGTAAACGGTTTGGATGAACTGCTCGGCTTCGGATTCGTGGTGTTCCCGAATCCATCAACGGAAGTCGCTACCCTCGTTTGGGGTGGATCGCAGGCCGTTGAATGGATGACGGTGGCGGACGGACTCGGTCGGGTGGTTGAATCCGTGCGAATTGCAGGCACGGAAGGCCGGATGGAATTGAATGCAGGGAACTTCTCTGCAGGAGTTTACACGATTTCGGTCGGGGCTTCCACGGGCGTGAGCACCCAGCGGTGGATCATTGCGAACTGAGGTTACAGCCTGAATGAACGAAGAAGGGCGGCCCCGCAGGGCCGCCCTTTTTCAATGCACACATCGATTTTCAGGGTAGGGACGCGGCGAGCGTCGTTCAGCGCTGTGCGAATGCCGCGAGCGCTGCTCGGGTAAAGTCACTGAGGACGAGGCGGCCGGAGATGGCGGCGCGTTCGAGTAACAGCCGATCCCAGTGCTCGGTGCCTTCCCAAGCTACGCGCTTGAGGTCCGCCATGGCCTCGGGATTCGAAGCGGCGAGCCGGAGTGCGAGCGCGTTTACTTCGCGGTCGAGCGAGGGGAGGTCTTCGGTCAAGGTTTGGAAAAGGCCGCGAGCGTGCGCCCATTCCGCCGAACGCCAAGAGGCGGCATCGATGGCCAACTCCGTCATTGCGGCTTTGCCCATCTTCCGTTCCACCGCGGGGCCCACAACGAACGGGCCGATGCCCACCGCCAGTTCCGACAGTTTAACCGCGGCGTGGGGCGTCGCGATTGCGTAATCTGCAGCTGCGGCGAGCCCAACACCTCCGCCTACCGCTTTTCCTTGAATGCGGGCCAGCACGAACTTCGGGCAGGTGCGCATCGCGTTGATGACGTGCGCGAAGCCACTGAAAAACGAAAGCCCTCCTTCGGGGGTGGAGATGGCCCGCAGTTCGTCGAAGCTGGCACCGGCACAGAATGCGCGGTCGCCGTGTGAAGCGAGCACCACCACGCGGACATCTGCGTGCTCCGCGGCAAGGCGGATGGCGTCTGCCAGACCGTTCAAAACGGCACCTGGCAGGGCGTTGCTGGACGGGTGATGGAAGGTGACGCGGCCGATGCCGTGGGCATCGACGTCAAACTCAACCCAACCGCCAGCAAGTTCTCGGCGCACGGCGGATCAGCGCTGGGCGATGGGAACGAAGGGTCGGGGAGGGGCGCCGGTGTAGATTTGGCGCGGCCGGCCGATGGGCTCGCCATTCTCCGTCATTTCCTTCCACTGGGCGATCCAACCGGGCAGACGGCCGAGCGCGAACATGACGGTGAACATGTTTGTCGGAATGCCCATTGCGCGGTAGATGATGCCGGAATAGAAATCAACGTTCGGGTACAGCCCCCGCTCCACGAAGTACGGATCGCGCAACGCAACTTCTTCCATGCCTTTTGCGAGATCGAGTACGGGATCGTTCACCCCGAGAGCTGCGAGCACGTCGTCCGCAGCTTTTTTGATGATCCGTGCACGGGGATCGAAGTTCTTGTACACGCGGTGGCCGAAGCCCATGAGCCGGAAAGAGTCGTTCTTGTCCTTCGCCTTGTCGATCCACTTCTGCAAACTACCGCCGTCTTCCCGGATGGATTCGAGCATTTCGATGACCGCTTGGTTTGCGCCACCGTGCAGGGGGCCCCACAGGGCTGCAATCCCTGCAGAAACCGAGGAATACAGGTTTGCTTGGGAGCTGCCGACCATCCGCACGGTGGACGTGGAGCAATTCTGCTCGTGGTCTGCGTGCAGGATGAGCAACTTGTTCAAGGCGTCTTCGACCACCGGATTCACTTCGTACTTCTCGGTGGGAAGCGCGAACATCATGTGGAGGAAGTTCCCGCAGTAGGAGAGGTGGTTCGACGGATACACCGACGGGTGTCCGGTCGCATGCTTGTAGGCCTGCGCGGCGAGGGTGGGCAACTTCGCGAGCAAGCGCAGCATCGTACGCTCGACGGCAGCGGCGGGCCGGTGCGGGTTTTGGGATTCGGGGTAGAAGGTGCTCAGGCTACTGATCATCGAGCTGAGCATCCCCATCGGGTGCGCGCCAGACGGAAACGCCTCAAAGAAGCGCTTCATGTTCTCGTGGACGAGGGTGTGGGAGGTGATGCTGTCCTCGAACCACTTCAAGCGCTCTGCATTCGGCAGCTCGCCATAAATGAGCAAATGCGCCACTTCGAGAAAACTTGCATGCTCAGCGAGTTCGTCGATTTCGTAGCCCCGGTACCGGAGGATGCCTTCTTCGCCGTCGAGGAAGGTGATGGCGCTGGTCGTGGCGCCCGTGTTTTTGTATCCGGAGTCGAGGGTGATGTAGCCGGTGAGGGCACGCAACTTGCCGATATCGATGGCTTTCTCGTTCTCCGAACCGGTCACAACCGGGAATTCATACTCCTTGCCATCGAGAAGGAGCCGCGCAGTTTCACTCATGTCAGGGTTGATGTCGTTGATCAGCCTTTCGGCTTGCCAAAGATAACAGCAGCGTACGCCGAGTGTTCCGGCCTACGCCGCTATTGTTCAGGAATTTTAAAGATTTCCTGAACACCTGCAGCTGCGCGGGACGGTCAACGAAACGAGGGGGTGAACGTCTTTTGGTAGGCGTCCCACTCGGCCTGCGTGGTGGAGCGGTTCCACTTTTCCTTGAAAAACCGCAAGTGCATCTCCAGTTGCTGCGGGGTGCGGTATCCGCTAATGGGCGCAATGATCTCGCCCTTTTCGTCGAGGTAGACGATGGTCGGGTAAGCGTTCACCCCGAGGGCACGCGAGAATTCGTGGGTGCCGTTGCGGCCAGTGACCCCAGGCCGGTAGTTCGGATTCGTGTACGTTGTGCCGCGGAACTGCACTGGCGGCTGCGATTCCGCATCGAATTTGACCGCGTAGTAGTTCGCGTTGATGTAGGCGATGACGTCGGCGTTCGTGAAGGTATTCGCCATCATCATCTTGCACGGGCCGCACCAGGAGGTGTAGACGTCGATGAGGATTTTACGCGGCGCGCGCTTCTGGGCGGCCATCGCCTCTTCCATCGTCATCCACGCAATGCCCCCCGTGGCCTTTTGGGCAACGGCGGCCGGGAGCCCCATCAGCAATGCCGCGGCGAGGGCCCCAAACAGCGCAATCTGCTTCATGTCCCTAAGTTCGCAAAATTCGGGCCAACCTCGACGTGCTCAGCGGACCGATCCCATCAACCGCCGCACGAGCGGTGAAATCGCCAGCAACACGACACCCCCTCCGACAGCAACGATGGCCAGGTAGGCGTAGCCATCTGTGTACCCGACGAGCCGGTCGAAGTTGCTTCTGTCCGGGTCGACGCTGGCCATTCCCGCACCGAGCAAGCCGGCGACGTATTGCCCGTATGCACTGGCAAGGAACCACATGCCCATCATCAGCCCTTGGATGCGTTGCGGAGAAAGTTTGGTCATCAAACTCAACCCGATGGGGGAGAGGAACAACTCGGCAAACGTGATGACGAAGTACCCTGCAAGGAAGACCTCGTGGGAAGTCATGCCGTCGGGCGAGGCCAAATACACGGTCAGGTGAAACAGCTCGAAGGCGGCCGCGAGCAGCAAAAAGGACAGTCCGAATTTCACCACGGAATTCGGTTCTTTTTTCCGCCGGGCGAGTGCCACCCACAGCAGTCCTACAAGCGGAGCAAAGAGGATGACAAAGAGCGAGTTCGACGAATTGTTCGTCGCGTTCGGGTCGATGGTCAATCCGAACAGCTCGGGGCGGATGTTGTTGAGCGCAAACAAGCTGAGCGAACCACCCGCCTGTTCAAAAAACGACCAAAACAGCACCGAAAACACGATAAACACCAGCGCGGCGAGCAGTTTCCGGTTCTCTTCCCGGCTGAATTTGCGCATCTCCCACGCCAAGAACACGAGCGTCAGCGGCCCGATGCTGTACATGAAAACATCCGTGTAAGCGGTGTTTGTGACCAGCAACAGGATGACGGGCAATGCGGCCAATGTTCCGAGGTAGACCGCCGCTTCGTACCATTTTGCCTTCATCGGAGGCAGCGGGCTCAGGCCGATGGGCCCCAGCGATTTGCGCGTCAAGGCAAACGTCACCAGCGCCAGCACCATCACCACCGCCACGAGTCCGAAGGCCATCGCCCAACTGTGGTACTTGCCCACGTAGATCATGAGCAACCCGCCGAAGAACGCGCCGAGGTTGATTCCGGAGTAAAACAGGGAGAATCCGGCATCGCGGCGGGAGTCGTTCTCGTGGTAGAGTTGGCCGACCATCGTGGAGATGTTCGGTTTGAAGAAGCCAGTGCCCACGATGTTCAGGCAGATGCCCCAATAAAAGAGCTCGTTCGGGTCGTAGGCGATGACTGCCCCACCGGCGATCATGAGCAATGCTCCCCAAAACAGCGACTTCTGAAAACCCAGCACCTTGTCCGCAAACACCCCGCCGAGGAAGGTGAAGGCGTAGACAAAGGCCTGGATGGCGCCGTACTGGAGGTTCGCTTCAACTTCGTTGAGCTGGAGTTGGTCCACCATAAAGACCGTGAGCATCCCACGCAGCCCATAGAAACAGAACCGTTCCCACATCTCGGTGGCGAACAGGTACCACAGCTGGCGGGGGTAGGCGCCGGTGAATGACCGGATCCGTTCAAGTTCTGCAGACATCAGAAAATCAGGAGTTAGGAATGCTTCGGTTCAACCAGCGGAGCAGGGCAAACATCACCACGGTGGCTACGCCGAGGAGCAAGAAATTCACGAGGAAGAAGTCGGCCTTGTGGGCATATCCATCCCACAGCGTAGCGAGGATGCCGCTGAGTTTGTTGCCGATGGAGGTGCTCAAAAACCAACCGCCCATCATCAAGGCAGTCAACCGCTTCGGGCTCACTTTGCTGACCAGCGACAAGCCCATCGGGCTGAGGAACAGCTCACCCACGGTGATGACCCCGTAACATGCAATGAGCCACCACGAAGAGGCTTTCATCGCGCCGTTTTCGCAGACGTAGACGGCAGCGACCATCACAAGGGTCGAAAGTGCAGAGATCAGCAGGCCCCAAGCAATCTTCGTCGCAGTGGAGGGCTCGCGTCCGCGCCGCTTCAAGAAGGCAAAAAACGCCACGACCGCCGGAGTCAATAAAATGACCCACAGTGGGTTGATGCTTTGGAACAGTTCGGTATTGAAGAGCGAAATCGCAGCATCCGGCGCCGGCGGCGGATCGACATTCTTGAAGTACACATCGTAGCCCCATTCCTTCACCGGGTTGCCGGCTTCGTCCTTGACTACCCGGAAGTTGCCGTCGAAGGTGGTGACGCTGTCGGGGGTGTAGGTCACTTTCTCTGCCAAATACAACCCCTCTGCCACCGGCTGCACCACCGCAGGCATCTCCCGGTCCGTGTAGAATTGGGCCCACGTCGTCAGCGCGGTTCCATTCTGCTTGAACACCGCCCAAAACACGGCACTCACCGCGAAGATGCTGAGCAAGGCCGCCAGCGGCCGCTTGTCTTCAATCGATGCCCGCAGGTACAGTCCGACATAGAAAATGATGACGGGAATCGATGCGAAAATGAAGGCGTCCGTTGAGTCGCTGCCGAAGACATTTCCGGGGAGTGACCAGCCGCCGAGTCCCACCACGACGGCAGGAAGGAACACCGTGGCGAGGACTTTAGAAAGTGGCATATCCTCCGGAGCCACGGGCTTGCGCACGTCGGCGTGGCGGTAGTGCTTCAGTCCGATGGCAAACACGATCAGCCCGATGAACATGCCGACTCCCGCCGTCATGAAGGCCTCGCCCCAGCCGTACTTGTTCCGCATGAAGGCCGCAAAGAGGTTGCACACGCTGGCCCCCACGTTGATGCCCATGTAGAAGATGTTGTAGCCGCTGTCTTTCAATTCCTTGTAACGGTCCTCGTTGTAGAGGTTGCCGAGCAAGGTGCTGATGTTCGGCTTGAAAAACCCGTTGCCCACGATGATCAGTCCCAGCGAGACATAGAAGGAGGTCATCCCGGGCAGCGCGAGCCCCAGGTACCCGAGCCCCATGAGCGTGCCGCCGATGAAGATGCTTCGGGTGTAGCCCAGCACGCGGTCGGCTAACAATCCGCCGAGGAACGGTGTTAGAAAGACGAAGGCGATAAAGGTTCCGTAGATGTCCGCTGCATCCCGACGGTCCATTCCGAGACCGCCGTTTTCCACGGTATCGGTGAGGTACAGTTGGAAAATGCCGATCATCAAGTAGTACCCGAACCGTTCCCACATTTCAGAGAGGAACAGGAAGGGCAATCCGGCGGGGTGGCGGCGCATGGCGGTCAGTTAACGCCGTGAAACAGGCGGTTGATTAGCGGGCTCAACACGATGAGCAACAGGCCGATGCCGACCGTGACCCAGCCCATGGTGGAGTACACGCCGAGGTAGGTGGCGAGGCTTGCAGCGGCATCCGCTGTTTCTTCACCGCCGCCGTGTTCCACTCCGGTCAAGCGGGCCAGCAATCCCGCAGCATAGTTCGCACCGGCGATGCTCAGGAACCAAGCGCCCATCGCGGTCCCCGTCATGTCCTTGGGCACCAGCTTCGTGACCATGCTCAAGCCGATGGGAGACAAGAAGAGTTCACCCGTGGTGTGCAGCATGTACAGCACCGCCAGGGTCCACAACGGCACCTTGTATTCGATGGCAAGCGGCGCAGCGACGAGCACAATCAGATACCCGAGGCCCAGCTGCAAGATGCCGAGCCCGAACTTCATCGGGATCGTAAAATCGCGGTTCCGCTTTTTCAACTCGACCCACATGATGGAGAAGAGCGAGCCGAAGAGCAGAATGTAGGCGGGGTTGAAGAATTGGGTGGTTGCAGCCCCCATTTCCCAGCCGAAGATGTGGCGGTCGACGTTGCGCTCTGCAAACAGGGTGAGGCTGCTGCCCGCCTGCTCAAAGCACGCCCAAAACACCACGTTGAACAGCATCAGGATGATGAAGCCGAACATGCGGTGCAGTTGCACCGTGCCGTCTTGGATGCCGCGCCGGATGAGCGAGCCGATAACAAACACCGCCACGACCAGCAGCACGTAGCCCGCGATGTCCGTGTTCCGCAGCAAGAAGTACAGGACCGGAACGAGCGCAAGGCAGCCGACGATGACGGCAGTGAACGGGCTGAGCGGACCGAGGATGGGCTGGTGCAGGGTGCCGGGCGAGGGCGGCGCACTGATGTGTGCGTAGTGGCGGCCACCGAGTTGGAAGATCAACACGCCGGCCAACATGCCGATGCCCGCGAGTGCAAAGCCGGCCTGGGCGCCGTAGACGTTGCCGACTTCGGCCACCACCGTCGTCGCGAGCAGGGCGCCGAGGTTGATGCCGATGTAGAAAATCGTGAAGCCCGAGTCCTTCCGTGCGTCGCCATCGGGGTACAAGCGGCCCACCATCGTGCTGATGTTCGGTTTGAACAGCCCGTTGCCGACGATGATCACTGCCATGCCCCAAAACAGCAACTGCTCCGTCCCTCCGACGATGATGAATTCGCCGATGGCCATGAGGATGCCGCCGAGCAAGACCGCTAACCGCGAACCGAGGACGGAGTCCGCGATGCGCCCGCCGATGACGGGCATGGCGTAGACGAGGGCGGTGTAGGCACCGTATACCGCGAAGCCCTTCTCATCGCCCATGGCGAGGGATTTGACGAGGTACAGCGCGAGAAGAGCGCGCATGCCATAGTAGCAAAAGCGCTCCCACATCTCAGCGAAGAACAGGACATAGAGTCCCTTCGGGTGGCCGGTTGACGGCATCGAAGCAGATTGCATGGGGGTAGGTAGTGTAGTTCGGCCGGGAAACTAACTCAAGAACCGCTTACTCCCACCACCCCCGCACGGCGCTTAGAAGTTCTCCCTCACGAAATCCAGCATCATCTGGTACAGGTGAAGCCGTGTGTTTCCGCCGTAGATCCCGTGGTTTCGATCGGGATACACAAAGAAGTCGAAGTCTTTTCCGGCAGCCACGAGGGCATTGACCATCTCCATCGAGTTTTGGAAGTGGACGTTGTCGTCGGCCGAGCCGTGGACCAGCAGCAAGGGGCCTTGCAAGAGGGCGGCGTGCGTCACCGGGGAGTTTGCGTCGTAGCCGTCGGGATTCTCCTGCGGCGTGGTCATGAAGCGCTCGGTATAAATCGTGTCGTAGTAGCGCCAATTCGTCACCGGTGCCACCGAGATGCCTGCTTTGAAGGCTTCGGCTCCCTTCGTCATGCAGAGCAGCGTCTCGAAGCCACCGTAGCTCCACCCTTGGATCCCGATGCGCTCCCCGTCGACATAGGGAAGGGAGGCCAAATGCTCCGCGAAGCCGATGAAGTCCTCCGTTTCCAACTTCCCGAGCTGCCGGTAGGTCGCATGCTTGAACTTTCGGCCCCGGAACATGGTACCGCGCGGATCCGTGCTCACCACGAGATACCCTTCTTGCGCGAGCAGCTGGTGCCAGAGGTAGGTCGCACCTTCCCAATCGTCCTCCACCGTGTTCGAACCCGGACCGCCGTAAATGGCCACATACACCGGATAGCGCTTTGCCGGATCGAATCCCTTCGGCTTGATCATCCACGCATTCAAGGACTCCCCGCCGGGGCCGGTCCAAGTGAAAAACTCCTTCTTGCAGAGGCCAAACCGTTTCAAGTTGGAACGGAGGTCTGCATTGTCCTCTAACGATCGAATGGATACATTTTCCCGATCGTACAACGTATATGTGGGCGGAGAATCTGCGGTGGAGTGGGTATGGATGCGGTAGGTGAATCCGGTCGAAAACTCGGCGTTGTGGGTACCGGGGGTGTCATTCAATACAGAAATTGTTCCTCCTGCAAGGGGCACCCGGCACAGGTGTTTCTGGGTGGCACCCCGGATGGAAGAAGTAAAGTACACTTCGGAGCGGCGGTCATCGTACCCGAGCACATCGATCAAGTCGAACTCTCCCGACGTGACGGGGTTGCATTGCCGGTCGAAAGTACATTTCCATAAGTGATTGTAACCGCTTCGCTCGCTCGTGATGAGCATTGAATTTCCGTCGGGAAGAAATACGATGTCGTCCGTAAGCTCTACGTAGGTGGCGGATTGCTCTGAAAAGGCAAGAGTAGCCGGAATTTTTCCAGTAACGTCCGCTTTTGTGGCATCTGCCAGGTGCATTTCGAACTTGTTCTGCGACCGGTTCATGGTGAACACCGCAAGTACACCTTCCCTTTGTGTCCACCGAATCCGGGGGATGTACTCGTAAGGAGGGAGCATCGCTCGCATGGAGCGGCGTTGCGCGATATCGAACACTTGGGCGTGCACTACGCTGTTGCGCTCTCCGGCTTTCGGGTATTTGAAGGTACTTTTTTCCGGATACAGACTTCCGTAGATGTCCATACTGAATTCGGGCACCTGCGATTCGTCAAACCGCAGGTAGCCCAAGTACTTTCCATCCGGAGACCAATCGTATGCATCATCTGTCCCAAATTCCTCTTCATAGACCCAATCAGCCGCCCCGTTGATGACGGAATTGTTCACCCCATCCTTGGTCACTCGAATTTCCTCTCCATTTCTTAAGTCTTTGATGAATAGATTGTTATCTCGGACAAAGGCAACCTGCATCCCATCGGGTGAGAACTTAGCGAGGCGCTGCGGGCCCGGTTGCTCCGATAGGGGCACTGCTTTCTTTGTTTTGAAGGTATAAATGAAGTGCTTGGCTTGGGAGGAATGCCTGTAAATCGGTACTTCCTCCGTTACGATGAGCAGTTTCGTTTCACCTTCATTGAAGGTATAGCGGTCGATGTAGACCTCGGGATTCCCGAAAATTGTGCGGCTCGACGCAAGCGTATCGACGGCCTTCCCGCTGGCATATGCGTACTTGACGATGGCGGACCCAGAACCGGTTTCTTGTTCGAGTTGCGTGTAGTGTTTCCCATCTTCCATAGAAACGAAACCATAGACGCCCTGTGCTCGGAAGGTGCGGGTTGCCCAAATGATTGCATTGGACAGCGTATCTGTTTGGGAAAGGGCACCAGGCACCTCCCACATTCCTGAGAACAAAATCACTCCCAGCGAAAGAAAACGAAGAGACTTCATGCCCACAAATGTGCGGTAAATTCGGCGGCAATGCGTGACGATTTGATTT
>CAZMNI010000008.1:0-25525 GCA_964567615.1 uncultured Chryseobacterium sp. | reverse complement strand
GGGGGGGGGGGGGGGGGGGGGGGGGGGGGGGGGGGGGGGGGGGGGGGGTGGGGGTTGGGGGTGGGGGTGGGGGTTGGGGTTGAGGGGACATGTAGCGGCCATAGCAACGTCAATTCAGGAACTGGAACAACGGCGAAGAAGGCGTCCTCTCGCCGCGCAGCGGCGCCTCAAGCCCGCGAAGCAGGCGTCCTCTCGCCGCGAAGCGGCGCCTCATCCCTGTTTAAGAGCGGCGAAGCAATCAGCCAAAGCCGCTTCCCACGTGACAGGCGTGAGGCCAAGTGCCGCGTGCAGGGGCTCGGGGTCGAGGTGGGAATAGCGGGGGCGGGCTGCAGCGGTGGGGAAGTCTGCGGTGGTGCAGGGGTGCAGGTCGGGGTGGAGGCCGGCGTGCGCGAAGAGGGCGCGGGCAAAGCCGTACCACGTGGTGGTGCCGCGGTGCCCGTAGTGCCAAACTCCAGGCGGGAGACGGTCGGGCTCGGCGGCGACGTCGAGGAGCAGGGAAGCGAAGTGGGCGGCGTGGGTCGGCGTGCCGGTTTGGTCGTCGACGACCCGGATGGGGGCTCCCGCGGCGGCAAGCCGAAGCATCGTATTCAGGAAGTTGCGGCCCTCGCGGTCGTACAGCCAAGCGACGCGGAAAATGCGGGCGTGGGCCGGGGCCGCCGCGAGGGCGGCCTCCTCCCCGGCGAGCTTCGAGGCGCCGTAAACGCCCAGGGGCCGGGTGGGATCGCCGGGGAGGTAGCCGCGGGCGGCTGTGCCGTCGAAGACGTAGTCCGTCGAGATGTGGAGCAGAGCGATGCCGCGCGCGGCTGCGGCCCGCGCCACGTGCGCGGTGCCGTCGCGGTTTGCGCGGAACGCCTCGTCCGGGTGGGACTCGGCTGCGTCGACGGCGGTGTACGCGGCGGCGTGCAACACGACGTCGGGACGGTACCGGTCGAAGGCGCGCTCCACCGCATTCGGATCGCAGATGTCGAGGTCGGAGCGACCGAGGCCGACGGCGGCGAGGCCCGGCCGCTGCGCGGCCATGGCGAGCGCGCGGCGGCCCAGTTGGCCTGCCGCGCCGGTGACGAGGAGCGTTCGCACGGAACGAAGGTAGGTCAGCCGCCCTGCCGCATCGCTTCCACCGGCTCCATCCGGGCGGCGGCGCGGGCAGGTGCCACCCCGGCGATGAGCCCCGAAACGATGGCCACACCGAGCGCCATCAGCACGCGCGCCGGATGCATCGAAAGCTCGAACCCGAGATCTGCGGCATTGATGCCGACCACGAGCAGGCCGATTGCAGCGAGCGCGAACAGGGCCCCGAAGACACAGAGGGCCACTGCTTCGAACAGGAACTGCATGAGAATGAACCGGGAACGGGCTCCGATGGCTTTTTGGATGCCGATGATGCGCGTGCGTTCGCGGACGGAGACGAACATGATGTTCGCAATGGAAAAGCAACCTACAAGGATGGCGAAGAGCCCGATGAACCACCCTCCGACCTCCACTTGGACGAAGATGGTGTCCAAGATGCCCGTGAGCATGTCCATTTCGTTGATGGAGAAATCATCTTCCTCCCCCGGCGCGAGTCCGCGCATGGCCCGCATGTGGCGCGTTACTTCCGCCCGGAGCGCGGGGTTTGTTGTGCCCGTTGCGCATTTCACCAGGATTTCAGCCCCGTTCGAGACGGCAATCACCCGATCGCCGAGTTGGGCAGGCACGAGGATCATCCGATCCATCCCGTTGCCGAACAAGGAGGCCCCCTCCTTGCGAAACACCCCCACCACTTCTACTGCGGTCCCGCGGATTTTCAGCCGCTTTCCCACTGCATTCGACCGGCCGAAAAGGACTTGGGCAACGTCGTCTCCGATGACAGCCACTGCCCGGCCCGCGTCGCTCTCCGCATCCGTGAAATAGCGTCCGTGCGCGATATCCAACGAGATCACACGGTCGTAAGCGTGGGTCACTGCCACCAGCTCCACGCCTTCGAGGAAGTTGCCCTCGGCCTCCGGCGATACCGTGGCGGTCTCCTGGAAAGCGACGGCTTGCGCCAGGGTCAACCGGTCTTCGAGCCCCTCCGCCTCCCGCAACGTCGATTCCGGCCGCTGCATGTAGGTCCACCACGGATAATCGTCTTCGTTGGACCAGGGCCATTTTTGGACAAACAACACATCCGCATCGAGGATGTCGAACGTCCCCCGGAGGTTGTCCTCCAGCGAATCGACCACCGCAAACACAGCGGAAATCATGAAAATACCTACCATCACGCCCAGCAAGGAGAGGAACGTGCGCAATTTGTTGACCCAAATCGCGGACCACGCAAACAGGAAGCTCTCCCGAAGCAATCTGAGCCACAACATCCTCACAAAGCTACTCTACTTTTGCACCTCCTTGCCCAGACCCTGAAGCCATGCCCATCCGTTCAGCCCTGATTTCCGTCTACCACAAAGGCGGCCTTGAACCCATTGTTCAGGAGTTTATCCGCCTCGGTGTAACGCTGTATTCCACCGGCGGAACCCAGGCAGAACTCGAACGGCTCGGCGCGGAAGTGGTCCCAGTGGAGGCACTGACTGCCTACCCGTCCATCCTCGGAGGGCGCGTCAAAACGCTGCATCCGAAGGTGTTCGGAGGCATCCTCGGCCGTCGGGCCCTCGCCTCTGACACCGAACAGATGGTCGAATACGATCTCCCGCCCATCGACTGCGTGGTGGTGGACCTCTACCCCTTCGCAGACACGGTGGCTTCAGGAGCGGATGACGAGGCCATCACGGAACAAATCGACATCGGAGGCATCTCCCTGATCCGCGCTGCCGCAAAAAACCACACCGACGTCGTGGTCATCCCGGACCGGTCGGGCTACGGTGACCTGCTCACCTTGCTGCGCGATGCAGACGGCGAGAGCACCCCGGAGCAACGGCGGACCTGGGCTGCTCGCGCTTTCCAGGTGACTGCCGCCTACGATGCCGCCATCCACCGCTGGATGGCAGGTGGCGATGCAGCGCTCGCATGGTCGGCACCGACCGGCCCACGCCAAACGCTGCGGTACGGAGAAAATCCCCACCAGCGGGGCGAATTCCACGGAGATTTGGGGGCGATCTTCGAGCAACTCAATGGCAAGGAGCTGTCCTACAACAACTTGCTGGACATCGATGCGGCCGTTTCGCTCATCGGGGAATTTGCGGATGCAGGGCCTGCGGTGGCCATCATCAAGCACAACAACGCCTGTGGTTGCGCCGTGCGGCCAACCCTGCTCGAGGCGTGGGAAGCAGCGCTGGAAGCGGACCCCGTCAGCGCCTTCGGAGGCGTAATCGCGCTCAACCGGCCGGTGGACGCCCCCACGGCGGCTGCCATGCATGACCTGTTTTTTGAGGTGGCCATCGCGCCGGATTTCACGCCCGAAGCGCTGGAGCTGCTGCGGACGAAGAAAAACCGGATGCTGCTGCGCCACACCCCGGCCGCACCTCCTTCGGTCCTGGTGCGTTCTGCACTCGGCGGGTTGCTCGTGCAAGAACCGGACGTGCGTTCAGAGACGGTAGCGGACCTGCAGCAGGTTACGGTCGCCGCGGCCTCCGCCGCCGAGGTAGACGACGCCGTATTTGCCCAGCGCATCGCAAAACACACCCGCTCGAACACCATCGTCTTCGCTCGCAACCGCCAGCTGCTCGGCAGCGGGACCGGCCAAACTTCCCGCGTCGACGCCCTCCGCCAAGCCGCCGCGAAAGCGCGCGCCTTCGGCTTCTCCCTCGAAGGGGCCGTGATGGCTTCCGATGCCTTCTTCCCGTTCGCTGATTGCGTTGAACTCGCACAGGCAGAGGGCGTCCGAACGGTGGTTCAACCCGGTGGTTCTGTGCGTGATACCGATTCCATTGAATTCTGCGATCGCCACGGAATGGCGATGTACCTAACCGGCATCCGTCACTTCAAGCACTGAGCAGAAACAACTTCCTGAAGGGACAGCCTTTCAGAATATCTTTGGCCGTCCATGGGCATGTTCAACCTCTTCATGCAGGAGATCGCAATCGATCTCGGCACCGCGAACACGATCATCTACTACAACGACAAGGTCGTCGTGGATGAACCGTCCATCGTGGCGAAGGACCGCCTCACTGGGAAAACGGTCGCCATCGGCCGGCTTGCCCAGCAAATGCACGGCAAGACCCACAAGAACATCGAGACCATCCGCCCGCTGAAAGACGGAGTCATTGCCGACTTCCAGGCGGCGGAGGAGATGATCAAGGGGATGATCAAGATGATCAACGACCGCAAGCGGCTCTTCAATCCGTCGCTGCGCATGGTCATCTGC
Source organism: uncultured Chryseobacterium sp. (assembly GCA_964567615.1). Classification (GTDB taxonomy): domain Bacteria; phylum Bacteroidota; class Bacteroidia; order Flavobacteriales_D; family Sanyastnellaceae; genus CAMCYM01. Next base: position 21,249 of record CAZMNI010000008.1, on the reverse strand, counting down.
ATCCCTTCTGGCATCACGGAAGTGGAGAAACGCGCCGTCCGTGATAGTGCAGAACACGCAGGCGGAAAGGACGTGTACCTCATCCATGAACCCATGGCCGCCGCCATCGGCATCGGCATCGACGTCGAAGAGCCGATGGGCAACATGATCATCGACATCGGAGGGGGCACGTCGGAAATTGCCGTCATCGCTCTCGGGGGCATCGTAACGGACAAGAACATCCGCGTGGCCGGAGACGAATTCACTGCCGACATCGAGGAGTACATGCGCCGCCAGCACAACATCCTCGTCGGAGAGCGCACGGCAGAACAAATTAAAATCGAGGTAGGCGCCGCCCTTGCCGAGTTGGACAACCCCCCGCCCGACTACCCGGTGCGCGGAAGGGACCTGATGACCGGCATTCCGAAGGAAATCCTCGTGAGCCACCGTGAGATTGCCCAGGCCCTCGACAAGAGCATCAGCAAAATCGAGGAAGCCATCCACAGTGCATTGGAGCAAACGCCGCCGGAGCTCTCTGCGGACATCTACAAAACAGGCATCTACCTCGCTGGGGGCGGTGCCCTGCTGCGCGGGCTCGACAAGCGCATCCAAATGAAGACCCGCCTCCCGGTGCACATCGCGGACGATCCGTTGCACGCCGTGGCCAAGGGCACTTCGATCGCGCTGAAGAACATCGACCGTTTCCCCTTCCTGATGCGCGACTGAGCGCGCCCTGAAGGATGCGCAACCTCCTGCTGCTGCTCGCCCGCCACCACCGGCTTGTACTGTTTGTGGTGTTCGAAGCGCTTGCACTCGGTTGGTATGCTTCTGCAAACGGCCACGCCAGGGGGGCCTGGATTCGGATGAGCCTCGCGGCAAACGGAGCGTGGATGGAGCGCGTGGCGCGTGTAAAGCATGTCGGAGATTTGGCCTCTTCAAACGACGCGTTGCTGAAAGAAAATGCCGAATTGCGGGCCGCCCTGCTCGCGCGGGAAGCCGTTTTGTCTGATACGTCCGGCTGGGTGGTTTGGGAGCCGCCACCGGTGGACACAGCCGGCCTTGCTGCGGCAGCTGTTCCGGATTCCGGCGGGGTCGTGCGCACCGCCGTAAGTGGGCAAAAGGCCAGCGGACCGCGTGGAATCGAGGTGCCGTTGCGGGTCTACCCGGCCCGGGTCATCCGTGCGTCGGACGACCGTTCTGCAAACTACCTCATCCTCGATGCCGGAACGGCCGATGGCATTGCTGTCGGACAAGGGGTCCTGGCACTCGGCGCTGCGGTCGGCCGGGTGCACGAGGTAACAGAGCAGTACGCGCTCGTGCTGCCGCTGGTGCATACCGGCATCGAGTGGAGCGCGCGGGTCGGCGCGGACGGGCCGGCTGCGCGGCTGGTTTGGGATGGCAAATCCTTGGGGATGACGCAGTTGCGTGATGTGCCGCGCAGCACCGTGGTGGCTGCAGGCGACACCGTTCTGGCCACCGGGTTCCAAGGATTTTTCCCCGCCGGCACCCCGATCGGAAGCATTGTGGAGGAGGGCGTGGACCGCACAGGTGAATTCAAAGTGCTAACGGTCAAGCTCTTCGCGGATTACCGCAACCTGCGCTACGTGGAAATCATCGACGTGGGCGACCGCAAACAGCTCGACGCGCTCGGGCGCAGAACCCCCCAGCCGGAGTGACGCCATGCCCCCGATAGCCGCCTTCTTACGCTTCTTTACCGCGGGCATTCTACAGGCCCTGTTCTTCCAGCACCTCGTGCTCGCGAACGGTTGGCTTACGCCGAGCATACACGTCTACGGACTCGCCATGCTGCCGCTGGGACGCAAACCGTGGGTCTACCTCGTGGCCGGCGGGGTCATGGGACTCCTGCAGGACTTTGCAGCGGCTTCAAACGGATTGTACACCGCAACCTGCCTTGCGGTCGGGTTCTTGCAGCCTTCCATCGGCCGCCTGCTTGCCCCGCGAGAAGGATACGAAGCGAACACAGAACCCACGGCCGCAGCACAAGGCTGGACGTGGTTTGCAGTGTACATGCTGCTGATGGTGGGCGCGCACAACCTCATTCTGTTCGGGTTGGAGGCAGGCCGCTGGGGGCTGCTCCTGCGCGCGGAAGGCAAGGCCCTTACCTCTGTGGCGTTGACACTCGGTTTGGTCGCGCTGGTGCACCTCCTGTTTCAACCCCGCCCGCGCAGCCGATGAACCTGCGCGACCGCCAAACCGTCATCGGGGGCATCTTCCTCTTCATCATCGCAGTCTTCATCCTGCGGCTCTTCCAGCTTCAGGTCGCTTCGAACTACTGGACGGAATACGCGGCGCGGCTCACCGAGGAGCAGCTGAGCATCGACCCGGCGCGGGGCATGCTCTACGACCGCAACGGAGAGCTCCTCGTGACGAACGTGGCCAGCTACGACGTCACCATCACGCCCAGGCTCGCCCGCGGCAAACTCGACACGCTTGCTTTGGCCGAACTGCTGGACATGCCGCTCGAAGAGCTTGTTCCCCTGCTCGACAAGGCACGGCAGTGGTCCATCTACCGCCCGTCGGTACTCGTACAGCAGCTGCCCACCGACGAGTTCGGAAAAATTGCGGGTGAACTCTGGCGCTTCCCCGGCGTGGTCGGCCGGACGCGGTCCGTCCGATCGAACCTCGAAGGCCTGGCCAGCCACCTCATCGGCGAGTACGGCGAGACGACGAAGGAAGAGATGCAGGCCGACCCGTGGTACTTCCTCGGCGATTTCAAAGGCAAGTCCGGCCTCGAAGCCCACTACGAGACGTTGCTGCGCGGGCGCAAAGGGGTGCAGTACTTGCTGGTCGATGTGCGGAACGACATCCGCGAGCCGCTGAAGAACGGTGAGTACGACAGTTTGGCCATTGCCGGCGCAAACCTCACGCTCACGCTCGACGCGGATTTGCAACGCTACGCAGAGCTGCTGATGCAAGGCAAACGCGGCAGCGTAGTGGCCATCGAGCCCGCGACCGGCGAAATCCTCTGCCTGGTGAGTGCTCCCACGTACGACCCCGATCTGCTCGTGGGCCCGCGGCGCGGCATCCAATACGACAGCCTGCTGAAGCACCCGTGGAAACCCCTGTACAACCGAGCGTTGCGCGGCACCTACCGCCCGGGTTCCATCTTCAAAATGTTCCAAGGGCTCATCGCCCTCGACGAAGGCGTCATCGGGACCAGCACGCAGATCTACTGCAACCGCGACATCATCAGCTGCCACGGATCGCACACCCAAGACGACTTGGCGAACGCCGTCGTGCACAGCTGCAACCCGTATTTCCACGAGGTCATGCGCCGGATGATCCAAGGCAGGAGGTCATCGAGCGCATTCGAAGATGCCGCGCTCGGATTGGCGAATTGGACCGACCGGATGCGGCTGTTCGGGTTCGGCACCGACCTCGGCGGTCATGTGCCAGGCGCGAGTGCCGGCTTTTTGCCGGACACGGCCTATTACAACAAAATCTACGGCAAGCGCCGGTGGGCGTATTCGACCATCTACTCGATTTCCATCGGGGAGGGGGAGTTGCTCACAACTCCCCTCCAAATGGCGAACGCCGCCGCTGCCATCGCAAACCGCGGCTGGTACCGCACCCCCCACGCCGTCCGCGACGTCGGCGGCCAGGGCAAGCCGGAAGGCGCCGGTCGCCGGGTGGACACCGGCATCCCCCCGGAGCAGTTCGCACCCATCGTGGCCGCCATGCAAGCGGTGGTGGAGCAGCCCGGTGGCACCGGTTGGCGCGCAAAAACGCCCGGCATCCCCATCTGCGGCAAGACCGGCACGGTACAAGACGAGCCGCGGCTGGAGCACAGCGTCTTCATCGCCTTCGCGCCGATGGACAACCCGAAGATCGCGTTGTCTGTGTACGTCGAGAATGCCGGCGCCGGCGGTTCGTGGGCCGCGCCCATCGCCGCGCTGCTCATCGAACAGTACCTGACCGACTCCATCAGCGACCCGGCGCGCGAATTGCGCGTCCTGGAAGGCACCTACCCCTTCGAATGATGCGCCGCGACGTACCCCTGCTCCAACGGATCGACTGGATCGCCATCGGCCTGATCGCCGCCCTCGCGCTCCTCGGGTGGATCAACGTCATCAGCGCCACGGCTGGCTCTGAAGAGGTGCACGTGTTTGATTTGGCCACCTCCCACGGCAAACAGCTGCTGTTCATCGGCATTTGCGCGCTGCTCGCCGTCGCCATCCTCAACGTTGAAGGCGAGTTTTTCATCCGTACGGCGCTCATCAACTACGGCATCAACCTGTTGTTGCTCGTGCTGGTCCTCGCGGTGGGCAAAAAGGTCGGCGGCGCGCGCGCGTGGTTCGGCTTCGGGTCGTTCAGCATGCAGCCGGCAGAGTTTGCCAAATCCGCAACGGCGCTTTCCCTCGCTTGGCTCCTTTCTCGCTCCGAGGGCCGGTTCCGCGGTTGGGCGGCAGCCCTTCAGTCCTCCGTGCTGGTCCTCATCCCTGCCGCCCTGATCTTGCTGCAGCCCGACCTCGGGACCGTACTCGTCTTCTTCGGGCTTGTCTTCGCCCTCTACCGCGAAGGCCTCAGCGGCAACGTCCTCGTGGTGGGCTTCAGCGCCATCGTCCTGGGCGTGGCCACCATCCTCACCGGTGCCTCGTCCGTGAACTATCCGTTCTTCGGACCGGCCTCGGGCATTTACATTCTGGTCGCCCTGCTCGGCATCGGCGGCGTGGTCGGCGTCGCCCTCGCCGCCCGCAACGCCGTCCCGCGCACGCGCACACGCCTGCGGCGCATCGGCTACCCTACAGTCCTCGCAGCAGCCCTTTTCTGCGGCGGCCTCCACGCAAGCTTCGAAGAAATCCTGCAGCCGCACCAACGCGAGCGCATCTACGTCCTCTTCGGCCTCGACGCAGGCGACCCGGACGCCGACTACAACATCCGCCACGCGAAGGCTGCGATCGGCTCGGGCGGCTTCTTCGGCAAGGGCTTCATGCAAGGTCCGATGACCGCCTACGGCTTCGTCCCGGAACAATCCACCGACTTCATCTTCTGCACGGTAGGCGAAGAATGGGGCTTCCTCGGCTCCGCCTTCGTCGTGCTCCTCTTCGGTGCCCTCCTCCTGCGCATCCTCGTCATCGCAGAACGCCAACGCTCCGACTTCACCCGCATCTACGCCTACGCAGTCGCCAGCATCCTCTTCATGCACGTACTGATCAACGTCGGCATGGTCCTGGGCCTTGCACCGGTCATCGGCATCCCGCTGCCCTTTTTCAGCTACGGCGGCTCCTCCCTTCTGGGCACCACGGTGCTGGTCTTCATCTTGCTGCGCCTCGACGCCGAGCGCTTCCTGGTGCTGAGATAAGTGCATCTCTTCCCTCAACCCCAACCCCAACCTGTTCCCTCCGCGGCGCAGCCGCGCCTCGCACTGTTCAGCGGCGAAGCCGCGCCTCACACTGTTTAGCGGCGCAGCTGCGCCTCACACCCCCAGCAACACCTCCTCCGGGCGCTTGCCCCCGAAGAGCATGCGCTCCGGTTGTTCGATGAGTTCCTTCACGCGGAAGAGGAAGCCCACACTTTCCTTGCCGTCGATGATGCGGTGGTCGTAGCTGAGCGCCACGTACATGATGGGGCGGATTTCCACCTTGCCGGCAATGGCCACCGGACGATCGACCACGTTGTGCATGCCCAGGATCGCGCTTTGGGGCGGGTTGATGATGGGCGTCGACAGCATGGAACCGAAGACCCCACCGTTCGTGATGGTGAAGGTGCCGCCTTGCATTTCCTCGACCGTCAAAACGCCGTCGCGTGCACGCAGGGCAAGCCGCTTGATTTCTGCTTCAATCGCCGCAAGGGAGAGGGATTCCGCGTTGCGCACCACGGGGACCATCAGGCCCTTGGGCGAACTCACCGCGATGCCGATGTCGGCATAGGAAGGCACCAGCATGTCCTTGCCATCGATCATCGCGTTCACTGCGGGGAACTCGTGGAGGGCCGTGGTGACCGCCTTCGTGAAGAAGCTCATGAAGCCCAAATTCACTCCGTGCACCTCTTTGAAAACATCCTTGTACTTCGCCCGGAGGTCCATCACCGGCTGCATGTCCACCTCGTTGAAGGTGGTGAGCATCGCCGTTTCGTTCTTGACCGCAACCAGCCGCTCCGCGACCTTCCGGCGCAGCATCGACAGTTTCTCGCGCTGCACCTCACGCGAACCCGACCAGCCGTTTGAAGCGGCAGGGGCATCGAAGCCCGCGGACAATGCCGCTAACACATCCTGCTTCGTCACGCGACCTGCACGACCTGTCCCGCTGACCGCAGCAGCGGCAACGCCGGCTTCGGCCAAATGCTTCTTCGCAGCAGGGGAAACGGCGGGGACGGGGTTGGGGACGGGGGCAGCGGATTTGGCCACAGCGGCAGGGGCAGGGGCGGGCTTCGCAGCGGCGGGTGTGGCAGGCGCGGCGGGTGCGGCAGCGCCGGCAGGGCGCGTGGCAGAAGTGTCGATGAGGCAGACGATTTGGCCGACGGCGACCGTGTCGCCGGCGGCAGCCTTCAACGTCACCGTCCCTGCAGCTTCAGCGGGCAACTCGAGCGTGGCCTTGTCCGAGTCCACCTCGGCGATGGGTTGGTCCTTTTCGACGTAATCCCCGTCGGCCACGAGCCACTGGGCGATTTCAACTTCGCTGATGGATTCCCCGGGGCTGGGGACTTTCATTTCGAGGATGGACATGGGGCGAAGGTAGCGGTTGAGTCGAATGCAGTGTATCAGGCCTTCAGTCTGGAAAAGGAAGTCAACCCCTCCATCAGGGCATGGAATTGCCGGTCGTGCAACGAGGATGAGCCTACGGCCGGGCTCGCACTCGTGGGACGGGTCAGCGGCTCGAGGTTCACACGGGTCCAGTTGAGCTTCATGAAGGCCCATGCCCCCATATTGCGGGGTTCTTCTTGGAGCCAAACAAACCGCTCGGCCGCACTGTACCGGTCGAGTACCGCCTCCAAATCACCTTCCGGCAGCGGATGGATCTGTTCGAGGCGCACCAGCGCACAATCCCGGATTCCCTCCTGCTCGCACCGCTCCAAGGCATCGTAGAAGACCTTGCCGGAGCAAAACACCACCGTTTCCACTCCACCTGCATCGAGTCCGCGCGGATCGTCGAGCACCGGGCGGAACCCGCCTGCGGCGAAGTCGGCGAGCTTCGAAACGGCCTTCGGGTGGCGCAGCAACTTCTTCGGCGTGAAGGCGATGAGCGGCTTGCGGAACGGCCACTTCACTTGGCGGCGCAAGAGGTGAAAGAAATTTGCCGGTTCCGTGACGTTGCACACCGTGAAGTTGTCTCCGGAGGCGAGCTGCAAGAAGCGCTCCATGCGCCCACTGCTGTGTTCCGACCCCATGCCTTCGTAGCCGTGAGGGAGGAACAGCGCCAGGCCGTTCATCGTTTTCCACTTGTCTTCGGCCGCACTGAGGAATTGGTCGAAGAGGATCTGCGCGCCGTTGTTGAAGTCTCCGAATTGGGCTTCCCAAACGGTCAGTCCCTCCGGCCGCGCAAACGCATACCCGTAATCAAACCCCGAGACCGCGTATTCACTCAAGAGCGAATTGTACGCCTGGAACTGGGCCTGCCCTTCCGCCACCGCATTGAGCGGTACAATTTCTTCCTCGCTGTCCTCCGTCTTGACCACGGCGTGGCGGTGAGAAAACGTGCCGCGTTCTACGTCTTGGCCACTGAGCCGCACCGGGTGCCCTTCTTCGAGCAGCGATGCATAGGCGAGCAACTCGCCCAGCGCCCAGTCGAGTGCATCGGCCTCCACCATCGCGCGGCGGTCGGCGAACAGCCGCTCCACCTTCTTGAAGTACTTCCGGCCCTCCGGCAGGGCATGGAGCCGATCCACCAAGTGCCGCAACCGGTCGACCTTCACCGCGGTCTCTGGCGAAGACAGCATCTCACCCGGCAGGGCCGTGCGGTAGTCTTGCCACAGGTGGTGGAGGAAGTCGTGGACTTTCGACGTGTCAATTTCGCACGCAGCGTCGTAACCGGCTTCCATGCGGCTCCACTGTTCCGTGTGGAGGGATTCGCCGTAAGCGGCGTCGACAACTCCTTCCTCAATGAGCTGGGCGAGGTACAGCGCGCGCGGGCTCGGATGGGCGGCGATGGCCTTGTAAAGGGTGGGCTGGGTGAATTTGGGCTCATCGCCCTCGTTGTGGCCGTGTCGCCGGTAGCCGAGCAGGTCGATGAAGACGTCGCGGTGCCACGTTTGCCGGTAGGCGAGGGCGATGCGCATCACTTGCACCACCGCATCTGCGTCGTCCGCGTTCACGTGGAAGACCAGGGCCTGCGTCACCTTGCCCACGTCGGTGCAGTAGGTCGAACTGCGGGCATCGAGGTAATTCGTCGTGAATCCCACTTGGTTGTTGACCACGATGTGCACCGTTCCGCCCGTGCGGTATCCGTCGAGTTGGGCCATTTGGACCAGCTCGTAGACCACGCCTTGGCCGGCGATGGCCGCGTCCCCGTGGATGAGGATCGGCAGCACAGCCTCTTCGGAGCCGTAGGTCGAGTCGATGCGGGCGCGGGCAATGCCCTGCACCACCGGACCCACCGCTTCGAGGTGGGATGGGTTCGGTGCCAACGTAATCGTCACCTGCTCGCCGCTGTCGGCGGTTTGGGTGCGTGAGTAGCCGAGGTGGTACTTCACGTCGCCGCTGAAGACCCCCTCTTCGCCGTACGGTTTTCCTTCGAATTCGCAGAAAATGGCCTCGTAGGGTTTGTTCAGGATGTGCGCCAGGGTGGACAACCGGCCGCGGTGCGCCATGCCGATGACCACTTCGCGCACGCCCGTCCGTGTGCCCGCCTCGATCAACGTGTCGAGCGCCGGGATGAGCGACTCTCCGCCTTCGAGCGAGAAGCGCTTTTGGCCCACAAACTTCTTCTGCAAAAACTCCTCGAACAGCGTCGCCTGGTTGAGTTTGCGCAGGATTTGCAGGCGGTCTTCGCGCGTGAGCCCCGGTCGGTTTGCCGGCTCGATGTGTTCGCGGATCCACGCCAGCCGTTCCACCTCGCGGATGTGCATGAACTCGATGCCGATGCTCTCGCAGTAGGTGGCTTCGAGGTGGGAGACGATGTCGCGGAGGGTCGCCGGACCGAGGCCGACCTGCGTGCCCGCTTGGAACACCGTGTCAAGGTCAGCTTCCGCGAGTCCGAATTCGCTGATGCGCAAATCCGGGCTGTAGCTGCGGCGGGTCCGCACCGGGTTCGTCCGGGTGAACAGGTGCCCCCGCTTGCGGTAGCCGTCGATGAGGGCGAGGACCTGGAATTCCTTCTGCGTCCGCGGGTCGCTGCTGCCTCCGTCTTCTCCGAAGTGGGCGGTGGCCAAATCAAACCCCTTGAAAAACAGCCTCCAACTGGGGTCCACAGCGGTCGGATCAGCGAGGTACCGGCGGTAATGGGCCTCCAGGGCGGAGGGCTCGGCATTGCTCAGGAAATCGAGTGCATCCATCGGAGTACAAAGATACGGTCCGGGCTTGAACGGGCGGCGGGAAAGAGGGTTTCAGCCGTCCTTCTTACGGCCGGTAACTCAGCCGCGTCCAAACCTTCAACGCAGCCCGTGCCACCGCCCCTTCGGCGAGCAAGCGCGCCGCTTCGATGCGGTCGTGGTCGTGCAGGATCCGTCGGACGTGGTCCTCGCCGAGGTCGAGGCGGTAAAACGCAGCGAACACGGGGGCCGGGTCGCCTTCGAGGCCCGCGCCGATGGCATCTGCGAGCAAGGCGACGAGCCCGATGGAGGCCCGTGCCACGCGCTCCGGGTCGAGGCGGAAGTCTTTGATGATTTGGTCAACGACGGCCTCCACGAACGCAGCCGGGTCGGTCCCGACGGGCAGCCCACGCGCGCCGAGGAAGCGCTCCACTTCCTCGGTCATGCGGTCCGGGTTATGGCGTGGCGCGTCAGCCCTGCCAACGCCTCGGCCAGGGCGGGATCCGCGATTTCGAGGGCCGCAAGCTCCGCAGCGGCCTCCGCAGCGTACTGCTCCATCCGCTCAGCAGCCGCGGCGTCCGCTCCGGTCGCGCGGAAAGCGGCCGTGACGGCTTCGATTTTGGCCTGCGGGCGGTCGGTGGGCCCCGCCCAGCGGTCGAGTTCCGCCCGCAGCAGCCCGTCCGCATGCGCCTGCGCGTGCAGCATCAGAAAAGTTTGCTTGTCGGCTAAGATGTCCCCGCCCAACTGCTTCCCCGTCGCTTCGCCGAAAGCATCGAGTAGGTCGTCTTGCAACTGGAACGCAAGCCCCACGCGCTCCCCGAACCGGTACCACCGCTGCACCCGCTCCGCACTCGCCCCGGCCGCCTCGGCTCCCATCGCGCACGCCGCAGCCACTAAAACACTGGTCTTCAGTCGAATCATCTCGCAGTAATCCTCCACCGTCACGTCCTGCCTCCCCGCGAAGGCCAGGTCCGCCTGCTGCCCGACGCACACCTCCAACGCCGTGCGATTGAAGCACGCGAGCAAACCCGGCAGCCGGTCCGCAGGCGCCTCGGCCAGCGCGGTCACAGCGAGCGTGTACATCGCATCGCCACTCAAGATCGCCGCCGACGTATCCCACCGGGCGTGCACGGTCGGACGCCCCCGCCGCAGCGGTGCCTCGTCCATGATGTCGTCGTGCATCAGCGTGAAGTTGTGGAACAGCTCCACCGCCACCGCCACCGGCAGTGCCGCCTGCTGGTTCCCTTCTACTTCCCCAGCGAGCAAGGCAAGCACCGGCCGCATGCGCTTGCCACCGAGGTCCATCAGGTAATGCACCGGTGCATACAGCCCGTAGGCCGCATCCTCCGGATACCGCCCTAAGAAGGTGGCGAGGGCATGCTCCGATTCTGCCCGAAGCCGGGCGGTTGCTGGATGGTCCATGCCGTTCAACCGCGTCCCCGCCGGATTTGTTCGAGGAGGTAATCGCCATACCCGCTTTTGCGAAGCGGCTCCGCGAGCGCTACCGTCGCCGCGTCGTCGATGAACCCCATGCGCCAAGCAATCTCCTCGATGCAGCCGATTTTTAAGCCTTGGCGCTCTTCGATGACCTGCACGTACTGCGATGCCTGCATCAGGCTCTCGTGCGTACCTGTGTCGAGCCAAGCCAGGCCGCGGTCCAACTTCGACACCCGCAGCTTGCCGACCTCGAGGTAGGTCCGGTTCACGTCGGTGATTTCCAACTCTCCCCGCGCACTGGGTTTGAGGTCCCGCGCGATGGCGACCACGTCGTTGTCGTAGAAGTACAGGCCGGGCACCGCGTAGTTCGAGCGCGGCACAGCCGGCTTCTCTTCGATGCTCAGCACCTTGCCTGTTTCGTCAAACTCCACCACCCCGTACCGCTCCGGATCGCTGACGTAGTAAGCATACACGATGGCGCCGTCCGGGTCCGTGTTCCCGCGCAGCTGCCGGCCAAACCCCGGGCCGTAGAAGATGTTGTCGCCGAGTACCAGCGCGACCTTGTCGTTGCCGATGAAATCCGCGCCGATGGTGAACGCTTGGGCGAGCCCTTCCGGCCGCGGCTGTTCCGCGTAGGCGATGTGCATGCCGAGTGCTGACCCGTCACCGAGCAACCGCTTGAAGCCCGGCAAGTCCTCCGGCGTAGAAATGAGCAGCACTTCCCGGATGCCCGCCAGCATCAACGTCGAAAGCGGGTAGTAGACCATCGGCTTGTCGTACACCGGCATGAGCTGCTTGCTCACGGCTTTTGTCAAGGGCCAAAGCCGGGTTCCGGACCCGCCCGCAAGGATGATTCCCTTCATGCGCCGCAAGTTCGCACACCCGCCCTCACCTTCTTACTGCACTAAGAAATCCGGGCTAACTGCTGAAAATCAAGGGGAGATGATGGAATTCCGAAGCTGCTACCTTACATTTCCATGACAAAGCCAAGTCCGTTCGCCATGTTCAACTCGACGTCCTCCCTGTCAGGCCTTTGCATCGGTCTCCTGCTGCTCACTGCTCCTGCTGCATTCGGCCAGACTTCCACCGAACGCGAACCCCGTGCACCCAAACCGCGCGTCAGCGGCACACCGCACCGCAGCTATCCGTTTGAACGCAGTCCGGAACCCGCTGCTTCGCGTCCCGCGAATCCCTTCGCCACACCCGCCCCGGCCGATCCGTGGGATGTCAAGTACATCGAATTGCAGGGGACGGATGCTGCTGTCAACCCGACAAAGCCCTTGACCCCAGAAGACCGCGTGCGGCTCGAGGCCAAACTCAGGTACCGGTCTCAATTGCAAACCAAGGGAATGGAGCAAGCGATGCCGCCGGCGCCCGCTCGGCCGGGACAAAACGGCACCCCGCGCACCTCGGACACCCCACCTCCACCCGCCCCTGTGCTGGGGCCGGGGACTTCGGCCATGCCACCTGCCGTACCGATGGTGGACGCTGAAGGAGCGGCGACCTACGCAGCGAATACTTCAACAGTTCCAGACGGAGCTGCCGCCGTCAGCGGATCGGGATACGTGTTGACCTCGAACAACACCCATGTCGAAGTCTTCAACGCGGAGGGCACCTTGGTTTCTTCCTTGGGAGAGGATGATTTTTGGGCAGCCCTCGAGCCCACAGCGAACATCTATGACCCACGCATCATTTACGATGCCCTGAACAACCGCTTTGTCATTGTCGCCTTGCACGGGAACTCGTCCAACTTGACCGAACTCTACCTCGCATTCAGCTTGACAAGCAATCCTTTGGATGGGTTTTGGTTCTATGAAATTGACGGCAATCCGGGTGACCCCAGCCTTTGGCTCGATTACCCGAACCTCGCCTGCAACGGCGACGACATCATCGTCAGCGGAAACATGTTCACAAACGGGAGCAACTTTTCCGAAACCAAGGTGTTCCTGTTCGATGCTTCTGACGGCTATTCAGGCGACCCCTTGTCGAATGGGTATTTCGACAACATCGAACACAACTCCGAATCCCCGTTCAACTTTGTACCGACTTCCTATCCCTTCGGCGGATACGGTCCCGGGGCCTACCTCTGGACACGCTGGACCTACGATGTCTATTTGCTCGGGGACATCACCGATGACCTCGCAGGAAGTCCTACACTGAACACCTTTCTTATCGATTCGCCGTACGACAACCCGGCCCCTTCAAACGCACCTCAAGCCGACACCAATCAAACGCTCACTGTGGACCAACGGGTCCAAAGCGCTTACTACGGTGGCGACGGGAAGATTTTTTATGCCTTGGCCTACGGTGACGACAATGGAAATGACCGCGTCCTCCTCGGCCGGTACAACGTGTCCAACGAAAACCACGCACAACAAGGATTCGGCGCAACCGGTTGGGATTATGCCTACCCGTGCATCGCCCCATGGGCCTCGAGCGCTGCGACGTTTGACGGCAAGTCAACGGTGGCCTTTCTGCGGGTAAGCAGCGACACCTACCCAGAGTTTCGTGTAGCCATCGGTTCGCCGACGGAAGGGTTCAGCAATTCCGTAGGGGTCAAAGCTGGGGAATCGCCCATCACCACCACGCCGCGGTGGGGGGATTACCTCGGTGCCGGATACCGGGAGAATACAGGACACAAAGAATCCTGGATCTACGGTCAATATGGAAAAAACAACGACCATGCCCTGTGGGTGGCCCAAGTGGTCGATGACATCTACGGCTGCACGAACAGCAGTGCCTGCAACTACAACCCGGCTGCGACAGCCTCGGACGGTTCGTGCGAGTTCACGAGCTGCTCAGGCTGCACCGATCCGGAGGCGTGCAACTTTGATCCTCTTGCTGAGCTCTCCGACGGGTCGTGTACGTACCCCGGATGCACGCAGTTCGGGGCATGCAACTACGTGTATGGAGCAGGATGTGACGACGGTTCGTGCTGCTTCGGACACTGCCTCGACCTCGATATGAGCCAAGGATTCATCGGGTTTCCCCCGTTCACCGGGAGTTCGATGCTTTACTTCTCCATCGTAGACAACGTCTCCGGTGCAACGGTCGCTTCGGGATCAAATTTGGCCCCGCACCACGACCTCTGCCTGCCTGCCGGCTGCTACACCGCCACATTTTCCGGTGCAGCAGGGGCCACCTGGAACCTGACTCTTGACCCGTTCTTCTTCTTCCCTTGGGGAAATTATGACCTCGGGAACGGAAGCGGCCCAAGCACCCTCAACTTCCAACTCGGCAATGGCGGGCCACTGGCCGGATGCACGGATGTTAGCGCGTGCAACTTCAACCCCGAAGCGGTCTGCGACAATGGAACGTGCTGCTATGCGACCTGCGTGACCGTGGGCATGGAAGACAGCTACGGCGATGGCTGGAACGGCTCGGTTTGGGAAATTCACTCAGGCGAAGCACTTGTTGCGTCTGGAACCCTCGAAAACGGGAATTCAGGCGAAGAAAAGGCCTGCTTGGAACCCGGTTGCTATACCTTCAGCGTGAACACGTCCGATGGCATGTTTCCTTACGAAATCTCGTGGACCCTCGAAGGAGCGGCCGAAGGCCTGATCAGCGGCACCTACACCACCACCGCTTCCTTCACCATCGGCAACGGCGGCGAGGATGCTGGATGCATGGACTACGCGGCGTGCAATTTTGACCCCTATGCAAATTGCGATGACGGTTCCTGCTGCTATGCAAATTGCGGCACGTTGACGATGACGGATTCGTGGGGAGACGGCTGGAATGGCGCGGAATTGACATTGAGTTCGCCGGGCGGTTTGGCCTCCAGTTACACCCTGTCAGACGGTCAAGGCACCATGCAGGCGCTTTGCTTGACCGATGGCTGCTACGACGTGGAAGTCACGCCGGGCGTGTACCCCTACGAAGTCGGTTGGTCCCTCTCCTTCGGCAACTACGTCATCCAAGGCGGTGCCCCGCACGACGACATGTTCTCGCTGGATGCGGTCTTCGGCTGCACGGTACCCGGTGCATGCAATTATGACCCAGCAGCTACCTGCAACCTCGGGTTGTGTACGTTCCCCGGCTGCATGGACCCCCAGTCGTGCACCTACCAGCCGAATGCAGGCTGTTCGTTGCCGGAGGCATGCTTTTACGGCTGCCTCGGTTGTACCTACCCCACCGCCCTCAACTACAATCCTGAAGCCACATCGGACGACGGATCGTGCCTGTTCGACGGTGCCGAAGACGGCTGCTCCACCGACGTGAACGGGGACGGCATCGTCAACGTGGGCGATTTGCTGCTGCTGTTAGGTGATTTCGGGGTGCTGTGCACGCCGAACGCACCGTGAAGCGGACCCTTTTTCTGGCGGTCGCAGCTCTTGCAGCGTGCAGTCCCCGCAACATGCCGGGCGTGTTCGACGCAGGCCCACGGGTCGTCCATGTCGTGGGATGGGACCGCACCATGCCGGCGCACGACCCCCCGCACGTGTGGTGCGCTGTAGACAGCGTGAACAGTTTGGCATTCCGCATCGCCGGGCCCACGGAAGTGCATGCATTCGCCGAAGTGCGGGATGCCCGGGACACCGTGTTACGCCAAATCTTCGAAGGGCGCTTCAAACGCGGGACCACTGAACTCTCTTTCGCAACCGATCATTTGCCCGCCGGATCGTACACGTGGCTGCTCCGCACCGTGGAAAACGACACGCTGCAGTGGGCAACATTCCGGCTGCGCTGACCCGGAGCTGGCGCGGTTGCTGATGGCCGTTTCAGGCCTGCTCCTCCGGTCCCACAGCGGAAGCGGCGGCAGCTTCACGGCGCTGGCGCAGCGCTTCGTGCTGTTCTTCCCCGCGTCCGGGCGCCAGTCCGACTTGGATTTGGAGCTCCCTGAGCTCGATGTCTTCCTCCTCGTCCAACAAATCGATGAACGGCTCGGCAAATACTTGGGTGGTCATCGATCGCCCGAAGCTCAGTAGGAGCGACGGCAGCAGGATGAGGTTCGAGAACATGGCCACCCCAAGGGTGATGGAAATGAGTAAGCCCAACGATTGTGTTCCGGCAAACTCGCTGGCGGTGAACATCAGGAATCCGCAAAACAGGATGACCGAGGTGTAGACCATGCTGTAGCCGGTTTCTGTCAACGCGAGCAGCACGGCTTTCCGAATGTTCCACCGGTGGATCTTGAGCTCTTGGCGGTACTTTGCCAGGAAGTGGATGGTGTCATCTACCGAGATGCCTAACGCCACACTGAACACAAGGATGGTCGAGGGCTTGAGCGGAATGCCGAGCCACCCCATCAGTCCTGCAGTTACGCACAGGGGCAAGATGTTCGGAAGCAGCGAACTGATCACCATGCGGGCCGACCGGAACAAGGCCGCCATGAGTCCGGCGATCACCGCAATGGCCAACAAGATGGACACCCTGAGGTTGTCCACGAGGTAGCGGGTACCTTCGAGGAACACGATGCTCGTCCCTGTCAGCGTCACGGTGTATTCCTCCGGCGGCAAAATGGAGTCGATGCGCGGACGCACATCGGCCATCAAAACGTCCATGTGCCGGGTGCCGATGTCGGCCATTTGGGCGCTGATGCGCGTAACCGCCTTTGTGGAATCGAAAAACCCGCCCACCACGTTTTCCGATCGACTGTTTGCCGGTTCCCGCAGCCACGGACCGATGAAGCGGCGGTCTTGGCCCGTAGGAAGCCGGTAGCGTTCGGGGGAGCCGTTGTAAAAGGTTTGGACCGCGAACTTCGTCGCATCCACCGCGCTGAGGGAGCGGCTGAATTCTGGGTACTCGGCGAGGATGTCCTGCACCTGTTCCACTTTTTTCAGCATCGCCAGCGACGACGCCCCCTCGGGTTCCTTGGTATCAATCAGCACTTCAAACGGCATCACGCCGTTGAACCGGGACTCGACCCATTTCAGGTCTTGGATGACCCGGTCGTGTTCGGGGATGTCATCCACGATGTTGCCCGTTGTTTCAATCCGCGTGATGCCCCAGACGCTGAAGGCTAAAATCACGAGCGCCGACACGTACACCGCGCGCCGGTGGAACTGCACCACACGCACGAGTGCCTGGATCGACGCATACAGCCATGCCCGGTCCAGGTGCCTGGTATGCCGGGCTTGTGGGGCCGGCAAGGCGAGCATCAGCGCCGGAATGACCACAATCGACACCACAAAGACCGCCATCACGTTGACAGAGGCCACAATTCCGAAGTGCTTGAGCACATCGGATTCAGTGAAAATGAACGTTGCGAAGCCGAAGGCAGTGGTGAAATTCGTCAGCAGCGTCGCATTGCCCACCTTGACAATCATGCGCTGCAAGGCCATCGCCTTGTTCCCGTGCCGGCGGTATTCTGCGTGGTATTTGTTGACCAAATAGATGCAGTTCGGCACCCCGATGACAATCATCAGAGCCGGAATCAAGCTCGTCAGCAGCGTAACCGGAAAATCGAACAGCCCCATCATGCCGAGCGACCACACCACACCGATGAGTACCACCGCAAAACTCACGGACATGACCGCGAGGTTCCGGAAGAAGAGGAACAGCAGGAAGAGGGTAACACACAGTGCCGCGCCGATGAACCAACCCACTTCCCCCTTGACTTTGTTCGTCATTTCCGTGCGGATGAACGGCAAGCCGCTCACATGCACTTCGATGCCGTGCGCGGCAGACCATGCATCCACTAACGCGGTCACATCCTCCACCACGGTTCCACGCTGCTCCGAATTGAACTTCTCTGCGTCGAGGAACACCATCATAAGCGTGGCCTCGCTGCCTTCAGTCCACAGCAAGCCCCGGTAAAAAGGCAGGTTGCGGATTGCTTGACGTGCGCTGTCCACAAACGCGGGATCAGGGACTTTTCCGACGGCCAACGACCCCGGCGGGAGCAAAGGGACCAAGGTGAACTTGCGCTCCACCGTGTCCTTTTCAAGCCGGTAGGCGTGGGTCATGGAAAAGACCGAGTCGATCAGACCGGCTTCCCCTTGGTCCACATCGAACGAACGGATGCCTTCTGCAAGCTCATACCACGCTTGGAATCCCTCGGGCGTGGAAAGCTTCGGACTTTCTGTGCCGATGACCAGCACACTTCCTTCAGAACCGAACCGTTCGAGGAACGCTTGGTGCTCGATGTAGGTCGGATGGTCCGCAGGCAACAGCCCGCCGAACGTGTACTGCAGCCGGATGTTCGGGATGTGCCAGGCCAAAAAAACAGTGATCACCCCCAGCACCGCCAGCAAGACGTGCCGTTGGCGCAATACGATGGAGGCAATCCGATTCCACATGGCGCGGGCAAAGTAACTGCAAAACCCGGCACGGCCCCGCCGTACTTTTGTCCCCATGGAACAGTTCGACGTCGTCGTCATCGGCAGCGGCCCGGGGGGCTATGTCTGCGCCATCCGCTGCGCCCAACTCGGCATGCGGACGGCCCTCGTGGAGAAGTATTCCACCCTCGGCGGCACGTGCCTGAACGTGGGCTGCATTCCGTCGAAGGCCCTGCTCGACAGCTCCGAACATTACCACCAGGCCGCACACACCTTTGCCGCTCACGGAATTCACACGGGGGCACTCACCCTCGACTTCCCGGCGATGATCGCCCGCAAGGCCGGTGTGGTCAAAGACACCGTTGCGGGCATCGACTTCTTGATGAAGAAAAATGGCATCGCGGTGCTGCGCGGGGTCGGTTCGTTTGTGGACCCCCAAACGGTGCGAATCACCCCGTCAGAAGGCGAAACCACCGAGGTAAAGGCCACACACGTGGTCATCGCCACCGGCTCCCGCCCTGCGGCACTTCCTTTCCTCGCTCCGGACAAGAACCGCATCATCACGTCCACGGAAGCCCTCTCGTTGCCCGCCCAGCCGAAGTCACTGGCCATCATCGGCGGCGGGGTCATCGGACTCGAGTTAGGCAGCGTCTACGCGCGGATCGGCACCGAAGTGCATGTGATTGAATACCACGACACCCTGCTCCCTTCGATGGACCGGGCAATGGGAAAAGAACTCATGCGCTCGATGAAGAAACTCGGCGTGGCCTTCCACCTCGAACACCGGGTGAAGGGCGCTGCGCCGCACGGAAGCGGGGTGGTCGTGTCTGCCGACGACAAATCCGGCAAGCCGGTGGAGTGGGATGTGGAGTATTGCTTGCTCGCCGTAGGCCGGCGGCCGTACACCGAAGGATTGAACCTCGCCGCAGCGGGACTTGCAGCCGACGAGCGCGGGCGCATCCCTGTGGACGAACACACGCTGGCGACCGCCGTTCCGCACATTTATGCCATCGGCGATGTGGTGCGCGGGGCGATGCTGGCGCACAAAGCCGAGGAGGAGGGGGTGCTGGTGGCGGAGGTTTTGGCAGGCCAAAAGCCCCACATCGACTACCGGCTCATCCCGAATGTCGTCTACACCTGGCCAGAAGTAGCCGCCGTCGGCGACACGGAGGAAGAGCTCATCGCTGCCGGAACGCCCTACAACGTCGGAACGTTCCCTTTCAAGGCAAGCGGCCGCGCACGCGCCTCCATGGACACAGACGGACTGGTCAAGGTGCTCGCACACAAGGAGACCGATGAGCTCCTGGGTGTGCACATTTGCGGACCGCGTGCAGCCGACATGATTGCAGAAGCGGTCGTGGCCATGGAATTCAAAGCCGCAGCGGAAGACATCGCGCGCATCTCCCATGCCCACCCGACGTTCACAGAAGCGTTGAAAGAGGCCGCCCTTGCAGCTACGGGCAACCGGGCACTGCACATCTGATCGAGCGCACATGGCGCGGCCACTGCCTGACCTTGCTGAATTGGCTACCGAGGAGCCGCACCTTGTGCTGCTGTTCGACGAGCGGCCCGAAGGCCAGTGCATGCTCGCTGTAGGCTGCCGGAAATCCTTTGTTCTCGCAGCGCCCCACCCGGACGGTCTAGCTGCGCTGCAGCGCTTCTTCGATTCCTCCGGTTGGACATTTGGTTGGGTGGGGTACGAGGCGAAGAACATGGTGGAACGCCTGGAGTCCGCCCATGCCGATGCGGTAGCGTTTCCCGTGCTGCATTGGACGGAGCCGCGGATTGTGGTGGTATGGGGTGCTGGGAGGGCGGAGCCAGAAGTGGTGGTCGGAGAGGCAGAGCCGGATGCATACCGCGTGTTGGCCGCTGTGCAGCGTGGGTTGCCCGAGGGCTGGGACCCCCCTGCTCCGGGCGTGCGGCTGCGCCCGCGGTGGGACACGGCGACGTACCTGCAGCGGGTGGCCCGCGTCAAGCGCCACATCCAACGCGGGGACATTTACGAACTCAATGTGTGCCAAGAATGGGCAGCGGAACGGGCCGACGTGCCGCATCCGTGGGAGGCGTTTGTGCGGTTGCAGCGGCGGACCCGTGCGCCCTACAGCGCCTTCGTGCGTGCATTTGACCGCTTTCTGCTGTGTGGGTCACCGGAGCGCTTTCTGCACCGGCGCGGCGACGTGGTGCGCTCTTCGCCCATCAAGGGGACTGCCCGCCGCGGGGCCACCCCAGAGGAAGACCGCGAGGCTGCACACAGTTTGGCCGCGAGCCCGAAGGAGCGCGCGGAGAACATCATGATTTGCGACCTCGTGCGCAACGATTTAAGCCGCGTTGCAATGCCTGGTTCTGTGGAGGTTACTGAGCTTTGTGCCCTCCATTCGTTTGCCACCGTGCACCAAATGATCTCCACGGTCCGCTGCACATGCCGGCCGGACACCACCGAAACGGACCTGTTGCGCGCCGCGTTTCCGATGGGCTCGATGACCGGTGCCCCCAAGGTGCGCGCCATGGAGATCATCGAAGCCGTAGAATCCACGCCACGCGGCATTTACTCCGGTTGTGTGGGCTATCGAGCGCCCGGAGGAGATTTGGACCTCAATGTCGTCATCCGGAGCATCGCGATCAACCGGAGCAGCAGGGCGGTCTCTGCACACGTCGGCGGGGCCATCACGGCTGCAAGCGACCCCGAAGCGGAGTACGCTGAATGCGTGCTCAAGGCGGGCGCACTGCTTCGCACCTTGTCCGACGATGCTCCGGCCTAATCGCCCCGCTGGTTTGGTGGCCCGCACACGGGAGGCCTTTTTGCGGCACGGGTACGCGCTGGATGCCCCGGTGGCAATCGGCGTCAGCGGCGGACTCGACTCGATGGCCTTGTTGCATGTGGTGTGGGAGCTCGGCATTCCCTGCGCGGTAGGCCACGTGAACTATGGGCTGCGCGGGGCCGACTCCGATGCGGACGAAGCCCTCGTGCGTGAAGCCTGCGATGCGTTCGCGATGCCCCTCTTTGTGCACCGACCGGAGCCGCCCATCTCGCCGCCCGCCGAAGGCCTGCAGGCCTGGGCGCGCCGCATCCGCTACGACTTCCTCCTCTCCCTCCCCTCCCCACCCTCAACCCTCAACCCCCAACCTCAACCTCAACCCCAACCCCAACCCCAACCCCAACCCCAACCCCAACCCCAACCCCAACCCC